>JAKLJF010000319.1 GCA_023151335.1 Thermoanaerobaculia bacterium
CCGTACCACCGGTGTGGAAGGTACGCAGGGTAAGCTGGGTACCCGGTTCGCCGATCGACTGGGCAGCAATGATCCCCACGGCATCGCCCATTTCGGCTATGCGCCCGGTGGCCAGGTTTTTACCGTAGCACTTGGCGCAGACGCCGTGCCGGCTTTCGCAGGTCAACACGGAGCGGATGTTTACCGATTCCACGTCTGCCTCTTCGATCCGGTGAGCGATATTTTCAGAAATATATTCACCGGCAGCCACGAGCAGTTCTTCGGTTTCCGGATGGTAAATATCATACAGGCTGTACCGGCCTTTTATCCGGTCGGCCAGGTGCTGAATAACTTTATCGCCTTCCTTCAACGACGAGGTTTCAATACCGCGCAGGGTGTTGCAGTCCGTTTCCCGGATCACCACATCCTGGGCTACGTCCACCAGACGACGGGTCAGATAACCGGCGTCAGCCGTTTTCAGGGCCGTGTCGGCCAGACCTTTACGGGCGCCGTGCGTGGAAATGAAGTATTCCTGCACGGAAAGCCCTTCGAGGAAGTTGGACAGGATCGGGTTTTCGATAATGGCGCCGCCAGTGTCGCCGGATTTCCGGGGTTTTGCCATCAGACCACGCAGCCCGCAGAGCTGTTTGATCTGTTGTTTGGAACCGCGCGCGCCGGAGTCGAGCATCATAAACACCGAGTTGAAGCCCTGTTTGTGCTGGCTCAGTTCCTGCATCAGGCGGTCGGTGATCCGGTTGTCGGCGTAGGTCCACTTGTCGATGATCTGGTTGTACCGTTCGTTGTAGGTGATCAGACCCATATTGTAGTTTTCCCACACCTCGTCCACTTCTTCCTGGGCGGATTCCAGGACTTTCTTTTTCATCTCGGGGATGATCAGGTCGCCCAGGTTGAACGACAGGCCCGCTTTAAAGGCCCAACCGAAGCCCATTTCCTTGATAGCGTCGAGGAATTCGGCGGTCGCTTTAAAACTGGTACGCTGAATAATGTCCCCGATGATATTTTTCAGGTTGCGTTTGGTAAGCAGTTCGTTGATATACGGCACTTCGTTAGGTACGGCCTGGTTGAACAGGATACGGCCCACCGTCGTTTTGATGCGCCGGGAGACTATTTGTCCGTCCTCTTCCTTGGTAACGCGGCATTCGATGCCCGCATGGAGATCGAGCTGGCCTTCGTTATAGGCGATCAGCACTTCTTCGGGCGAATAGAAGCGGCGGCCTTCGCCCTTTACCGGGTTATCGGCAATGGATTTACGCTCTTTGGTCAGGTAGTACAGGCCCAATACCATGTCCTGCGAAGGCAGGGTAATGGGCGAACCGTCCTGCGGGTTGAGCATGTTGTGGCTCGACAGCATGAGCACCTGGGCTTCCAGGATAGCGGCATGGCTGAGCGGAACGTGCACGGCCATCTGGTCGCCGTCGAAGTCGGCGTTGAAGGCCGTACAAACGAGCGGGTGCAGTTGAATGGCTTTACCTTCGATCAGGCGCGGCTGGAAGGCCTGAATGGACAGGCGGTGCAGCGTCGGGGCACGGTTGAGCAATACCGGGTGACCACGCAGGATATTTTCCAGGATCTCCCAGATCACCTGGTCTTTGCGGTCGACCAGCTTTTTAGCCGATTTTACCGTTTTTACGATACCGCGCTCGATGAGTTTGCGGATGATAAACGGTTTGAACAACTCGGCGGCCATGGCTTTCGGCAAACCACACTCGTGCAGTTTCAGCGTGGGGCCTACCACGATCACCGAACGGCCGGAGTAGTCGACGCGTTTACCGAGCAGGTTCTGACGGAAGCGGCCTTGTTTGCCTTTCAGGATATCGGACAGCGATTTCAGCGCGCGTCCGCCTTCGGCTTTCACGGCGTTTGATTTCCGCGAGTTGTCGAACAGCGAGTCCACTGCTTCCTGCAGCATCCGTTTTTCATTCCGCAGGATCACCTCCGGCGCTTTGATCTCGAGCAGGCGCTTGAGGCGGTTGTTGCGGATGATCACCCGGCGGTACAGGTCGTTCAGGTCGGACGAGGCAAAACGACCGCCATCGAGCGGCACCAGGGGGCGCAGTTCGGGCGGCACCACGGGCAGGTAGTGGATTACCGACCATTCCGGGCGCTGATTCGCACTTTCGAGACCGCTGCGGAAAGCTTCGACCACGCGCAGGCGTTTGTTGGCTTCAGCTTTTTTCTGCTGGCTGGCTTCCGTATGGGCTTCGTTGCGCAGTTGAGCAGCCAGGTCGTCCAGGTTGAGCGTGCTCAACAGGTGGTGAATAGCCTCGGCGCCCATTTTGGCAACAAACTTGTCGGGATGCGTGTCGTCCATCAACTGGTTGTCTTTCGGCAGCGTGTCGAGGATCTCGAGGTATTCTTCCTCGGTCAGCAAATCCATTTTGCTGATGCCTTCCTCTCCTTTTATACCGGGATTGATAACCACATAACGTTCATAATAAACGATGGCCTCCAGTTTTTTGGACGACAATCCGAGGATGTAGCCGATTTTGTTCGGCAGGCTTTTGAAAAACCAGATATGCACCACCGGTACCACGAGTTTGATGTGACCCATGCGTTCGCGGCGCACCTTTTTTTCCGTGACCTCTACCCCGCAGCGGTCGCATACGATGCCTTTATAGCGGATCCGTTTATACTTACCGCAATAGCATTCGTAGTCCTTTACCGGACCGAAAATACGTTCGCAGAACAAACCGTCGCGTTCGGGTTTGTAGGAACGGTAGTTGATCGTCTCCGGCTTCAGCACCTCGCCGTAGCTGCGCTCCAGAATTTCGTCCGGGCTGGCCAGGCTAATGGTTATGCTGTCGAAGTTTTGGTCGGTTTTATTGCTTTTCTTTTTGAAAGGCATATTGTTTCTATTGAATTTAAATCTTATTTTTTAAGCACCCAGATCAAGCCGTCCACAACTTTGAGTTGAAAGCCCACCTCTTCCAGAATATTCCGGCACTCGGCGACTTCCTCCCCGGTCAGGTTTTCTTTGTGCGGATGTACTTCCATAAATATCGTGCTGATCTGTTTCAGCCATTCCCGGTTTTCCCGCAAAAAATCCAGTTCCGCACCTTCGATATCGATGATCAGCGTATCAAACTTCAGTCCATATGCGCGTTCGATATCGGTAACCGTTTTACCGGGCACCGATATTTTTTCCGACCATTTGCGGCGGGCGCTGCTTACGCCGATGCCCGGGCCGATGTAAAAGTCGTTGCGCGGCTGGCTTGAGATCATACAGTTTTCAATCGAGAAAGAACTGCCGGTAAAGGCCTTATTCTGTTCGATATACGGTATGAGCTTCGGATTCGCTTCCACCACGACATGGCGTTCGGGATGCCGGAGCAACCGGTTGGCCACACAGGACACTATGCCGATACAACCGCCCAGTTCGAGTATGCTGGCTTCGGGATCGAGGAATTTTTTCAGGTAAATCCGTTCGCGTTTTTCGTACGAATTGATCTGAAACTGCCCCCTCAACCGGATATTTACGATGTCGTACGGAACCAGTACTTCCACGCCGTCCAACTTTTTAGTCTTTTTCCCCAGCAGGGTAAAATACCACCCTGCCAGCCAGGTTTTCGTATTGAATTTGAGCAGATTGAAATCCCTGCGTAGATCTTGAAAAGTGGCGTTCATGCTTCAGACTAAATAAAAAAAGGCGGTGGAACGACCGGTTCGTTTTATTCGGTGGCCGGACCAAATATCTCTTTTGGTCCGGCCACCTGTAGTTTACTCAAATTTAACGTCAAGCGCGAGGCCCCTGAGTTCGTGCACCAACACGTTGAACGACTCCGGAATGTTAGCCTCCGGCAGGTTATCGCCTTTCACGATAGCCTCGTATGCTTTGGCGCGGCCCTGGATATCGTCCGACTTGAAGGTCAGCAATTCCTGCAGGATGTTGGATGCGCCGTAAGCTTCAAGGGCCCATACTTCCATTTCGCCGAAACGCTGGCCGCCGAACTGGGCTTTACCGCCGAGTGGCTGCGGCGTGATAAGCGAGAACGGACCGATGGAACGGGCGTGCATTTTGTCGTCTACCATGTGGCTGAGTTTGAGCATGTAGATGATGCCCACGGTTGCCTTCTGGTGGAAGCGGTCGCCTGTTTCGCCGTCGTGCAGGTAGGTTTGACCCAGTGTCGGCAGATTGGCTTGTTCGATCCAGGACTCGATCTCGTCGGTTTTGGCGCCATCGAAGATCGGGGTGGCGAATTTCAGGCCGAGGCGTTCGCCGGCCCAGCCGAGTACCGTTTCAAAGATCTGGCCCAGGTTCATACGCGAAGGTACGCCCAGCGGGTTGAGCACCACGTCGACCGGTGTGCCGTCTTCGAGGAAAGGCATGTCTTCGATGCGCACGATGCGGCTCACGATACCTTTATTCCCGTGGCGGCCGGCGAGTTTGTCGCCCACCTTCAGTTTGCGTTTTTTGGCCAGGTATACCTTGGCCAGTTTCAACACGCCGGCGGGCAGTTCGTCGCCGATGCTGATGTTGAATTTTTCGCGCTTGTAACGGCCCACTTCCTCGTTCACCTTGATGCTGTAGTTGTGCAGCAGGCGGGCGATGAGTTGGTTGGTGGGCTTTTCGCTGGTCCAGTTGGTGTAATCCACCTGGTTATAGTCGATCTGGTCGCGCAGCACCTGAACGCTGAGTTTGGTTCCTTTCGGTACCATTTCCTCGCCGTAAATACTGCGGATACCGTTGGTGATCTTGTCTTTCACCAGCACCTGAAGTTTATCCACGAGGATGGTTTTCAGGTTGCTGAGTTCCACCGCGTGATCGTCATCCAGTTTGTCGAGCAGGGCTTTCTCCTGTTCTTTCTGGATTTTGTCTTTTTTCGCGCGGGCGAACAGCTGTTTGTCGATCACCACGCCGTTGATACTCGGCGGCACCTTGAGGGAAGCGTCTTTCACGTCGCCGGCTTTGTCGCCGAAAATGGCGCGCAGCAGTTTTTCCTCCGGTGTGGGGTCGGTTTCGCCTTTAGGCGTGATTTTACCGATCAGGATATCGCCCTCTTTCGCCCAGGCGCCGATACGAATGATGCCGTTTTCGTCGAGATCTTTCGTGGCGTCTTCGCTGACATTGGGAATATCTGCCGTGAGTTCTTCTTCGCCCAGTTTGGTATCACGCACGTCCAGCTCGAAGTGTTCGATGTGGATCGAGGTAAATACGTCTTCCTGTACCACGCGTTCCGACAATACGATAGCGTCCTCGAAGTTATAACCTTTCCAGGGCATGAACGCCACTTTCAGGTTTTGACCGAGCGCCAGTTCGCCGTTTTCAGTGGCGTACCCTTCGCAGAGGATGTCACCCTGTTCCACCCGTTGGCCGCGGCGAACGATGGGTTTCAGGTTGATACAGGTACCCTGGTTCGTCCGCATGAATTTCGTCAGGTTATACGACTTGCGGGCGTCTTCGAAGGACACCAGCTGGTCTTCTTCCGTGCGGTCGTAGTGGATCACGATCTCATTGGCGTCCACGTATTCTACCACGCCACTGCCTTCGGCGTTGATCAGCATACGGCTGTCGCGGGCCACTTTGGCCTCCAGGCCCGTACCCACGATGGGCGAGTGCGGGCGGATGAGCGGCACGGCCTGGCGTTGCATGTTCGAGCCCATGAGGGCGCGGTTGGCATCGTCGTTCTCGAGGAAGGGGATCAGCGATGCGGAAACGCCCACGATCTGGTTGGGCGCCACGTCGATGTACTCCAGCTCTTCCGGGGTAAGAATCGGGAAGTCGCCGTGTTCGCGGGCCTTTACGCGATCGTTTTGGAATGCGCCCTGTTCGTTTACCGGGGAGTTGGCCTGGGCGATTTTCATATAGTCTTCCGCCTCGGCAGAGAGGTATTCCACGTCGCCGGTCATCACCACCTGGCCGTCTTTTACGCGACGGTAAGGCGTTTCGAGGAAGCCCATTTTGTTGATCTTGGCGTGCGTGCACAGCGTCGAGATCAGACCAATGTTCGGGCCTTCAGGCGTTTCAATCGTGCACAGGCGGCCGTAGTGGGAGTAGTGTACGTCGCGCACCTCGAAGCCGGCGCGTTCGCGGCTCAGACCACCGGGGCCGAGGGCCGAGATACGGCGTTTGTGCGTGATCTCGGACAGCGGGTTGGTTTGGTCGAGGAACTGCGACAGCTGGCTG
>JAKLJF010000031.1:0-8335 GCA_023151335.1 Thermoanaerobaculia bacterium
CCAAATATAAGTTTCGCACCCTGCAAGGCCTGAGCAAAGCCACCGGTTTGGAAGAACAGAAAGTGAGCGAGATCGTAGCCGCCTGGGAGAACGAAGGTAAAGTCAAAAAGATCAAACGGCCGGATGGAGTGTTTATATGGACGATGGTTTAAAAGTCATTCGTCATCGGTCGTCATTAATCGTCATTAATGAGAACGGTTAGTCAGAATGAACGATAGTTTTAATGAGTTACAGGGTAATGACCCAATGACGCAATGACGAAATGACGCAATCACCCAATGAGGCAATGACGCAATGACGATCAATGACGCAATGACGAAATAACGCAATGACGCAAACAACCCTCCATATCAAAAACATGGTCTGCCGGCGCTGCATCCTCACTGTTGGGCAGGTGCTCGGGAAAAACGGTATCCAGCCGGTGAGTATCGGTCTGGGGGAGATAATATTGGCCAATCCGATCAGTGCAGAACAGGAAAAGACGCTCCGGGCCGACCTGGAAGCCGTGGGATTCGAACTGCTCGACGACCAGCGCAGCCAGCTGATCGAACGGGTAAAAACCCTGCTGATCGAACAGGTGCAATCGGGTGAAATACCGGAGACTTTCAGCCTCGTCGACTTTATCGGCAAAGCCCTGCACCGCGACTATTCCGCCGTTTCCAAACTGTTTTCCGAAGTGGAAGGTATCACGCTGGAACAATTTTTTATTTTACAAAAAACGGAAAAGGTAAAAGAGTGGCTGGTGTACAACGAACTGACCCTGTCGGAAATCGCCTTCCGCCTGGGTTACAGCAGCGTGGCCTATCTGAGCAGCCAGTTTAAAAAGGTGACCGGACTCACGCCCAGCGATTTTAAACGCAACCACGCCGACCACCGCCGCGGGCTGGATGAAGTGCATCATCATTAAGACCCCTTTTTCAGCGCCCGTAGAAATACCATCCCTGTATGGCGCCCGCGGGTTTTGGAAAAAACTGCCGGTACAGCGGATTATAAACCGCCGAATCGCGCAGGGCCAGGTGCGTCAATCCGAAGTGCGTCTGGTATTTGTACAGCGTGTCGGCCGTAATGCGGTCGCCGAAATTATAGGCCGTCCAGCCCTGCCGCTTCAGAGCGAACAGGGCAATATTGGGCGATGGATCCCGGGGGCACAGTAGCCGGGCTTCATGGGAGATACCGTACTCAACCAGATGTTCCGGTGTTAAAAACGCGTCGGGTGGCAAATTTTGACTGCTTTGCGGGTTAAAAGCCAGATGCAGGCGTTTGGATAACAGGAAGTGATTGTGCCCCGCGCCGAGCAGCCAGCAGATACCGAGCGCCACGATCATTTGTTTTCCAGTAAACAATGTTGCCGCCAGCCGGATGCCGTTCGCAAGCAACAACACCGGGCCCGCCAGCAAACAGATCAGGTAGTAATCGTGTTCGCGCAGCATGCGGAACCAGAGCAGGGCGTATGCCAGGCTGCCCATGACGGTCAGCACCAGGGTTTGGCGGAGAAAAACCGGCGTTTGTCTCCAGCACTTTATGGTTAAAACCAGGCTACCCAAACAGACCAGGTACAAACCCGCCGACAAAAAGGCCGGCAACCCGAATGCCGCCAGTCCGGCGAGTACCTCCCGGATAAACGGCCAGTCGTAGTGCCAGATGGGCCGGGTGGCGCTGAGGAAATAAACCGCCTGGTGGTGGGCGTTGTATTCAGCGATCCACCAACGGCCGGCCAGCACGGCGCCAATAGCCGTTATGAGGGCGATTAGCGGCCAATAACACGGAAATTCGGCTTTGCATAAGTCGCCGTGTGTGTCAACCCCTCCCCCATCCTCCCGACTAAAGTACGGGACAGGCTCTCCCCCGAAGGGGAGAGGGGCTTGCCCACACTTTACTAATCTGTCCCAATTTGGGATACTAAAAGTAAATCTGGACCAAGCCCCCCTCCCCTCTGGGGGAGAGCCTGTCCCGTACTTTAGTCGGGAGGATGGGGGTGGGGCTTCACGGCCGAAACGAAATATCCGCCGCCACATCCAGGCCAACCACGCCAAAGCCAACGCCACCGGTAAAATGGCCATGCTCAGTTTGAGCAGGATAGCCAGCGCGGCACAGGCAGCCGCGGCCATGAGCCAGATCGGGCTTTGGCTCCTGCAGGCTTGAAACAAAGCGGCCAGCATCATTAAAATAAAACAAAAGGCGTGCGCGTCGGGCAGGAAATTCGGGCCGTAGTAGCTCAGCACCGGCGAGGTCAGCAACAAACCCGCGCCGAGGGCGGCAATTGCCGGTCGTTTGCTGAGCTGTAAAATGATCCAACCGAAGGACCATCCGCCGGCAAAGAGTAATACCAGGCCGATCCACCGCAAGGGATAGGCGGGATAGCCCCAATGATGGGAGATAAGCCCCGCCAGCCAGTACAACAGGGGAAATTCGCCGAGCGCATGGGCATCGCCGGTATAAAACAAATTGGAAATCTGCGCTTCAGAAAAAGCGGGATGCTGTGCATAGTGCCAGGCAAGGGAAGCCCCGTCGGCTTGCCGCCATTGGTGTACCGATACCGGCGGCAGGCGGAGCCAGCGGGGGGAGTGGCTGGTAACAGCTGTAACGCCGAACAGCAGGGTGTATAAAATGGAGTAGCGGAAGGTCAAAGGCAACGGCTATTGTTTTTGTCAGACACAAAGTTCAATCCATTAAATCAAAACCCTCTTCCAAAATATCATAACGTTGGTCCCGGCAAACGCCCCGACCTTTGTGTCATCAAAAAAGTTAAGTTATGAAAACAATATCCTCCGCAATCAAGAAACAATTCCCGGTGACCGACATGACCTGCGCTGCCTGCGCCGTCAGCGTCGAATCCATTTTGAAGGGACAAACCGGTGTCGTTTCCGCGGCGGTGAATTTTGCCACTCAAACCGTCCTGGTCGAGTACGAACCCGCCGTCATCGAACCGGCGGATATGAAACAAGCCCTGCAGAGCATCGGTTACGGCCTGATCGTGGAAGAAAGCGCCGAAGCCAAAGAAGAAGTGGAGAACATACACCGGCGCCGGTACGAGAACCTGCGCCGCCGCACTATCTGGGCGGTAGCCCTGGCGATCCCGCTGGGTATCCTGGGTATGTTTTTCATGGATATACCTTACGTGGAATACATCCTGTGGGCACTGTCCACGCCGCTGGTACTGTGGTTCGGGCGCTCGTTCTTCGTCAATGCCTGGAAACAGGCCTGGCACCGTTCGTTTATTCTTTTGGGAAAACTGCTCGAGGAACGCGCCAAATCCAACACCTCTTCCGCGATAAAAAAACTCATGGGTTTGCAGCCTAAAACGGTCACGATCGTGCATGAAGGCGGCCATACCATGGAAATCCCGGTAGCGCAGGTACGTATCGGAAACGTGCTGTTGGTGAAACCCGGCGAAAAAGTGCCGGTGGACGGTACGGTGTTGTCGGGCAGTTCCTACGTCGACGAAAGTATGCTCAGCGGCGAACCCATAGCGGCGCCCAAAGGCGCCGGCGACAAAGTGCTGGCCGGCACCATCAATCAAAAGGGCAGTTTTCAGTTCCGCGCCGAAAAAGTGGGCGGCGACACACTGCTGGCCCAGATCATCCGCATGGTGCAGGAAGCCCAGGGTTCCAAGGCGCCTGTGCAAAAACTGGTAGACCGCGTTGCCGCAGTGTTCGTACCGGTCGTCATGGGCATTGCCCTGGCCGCCTTTGCCGGCTGGTGGATGTTCGGCGGAGAAAACGGCCTGACGCAGGGCCTGCTCGCTATGGTCACCGTGCTGGTCATTGCCTGCCCCTGTGCGCTCGGGCTGGCCACGCCCACTGCCATCATGGTCGGCGTGGGTAAGGGCGCCGAACAGGGCATCCTGATCAAAGACGCCGAAAGCCTCGAACTGGCCCACCGCATCCAGGCTGTCGTACTGGACAAAACCGGCACCATTACCGCCGGCAAACCGGCCGTGGAAGCCCTGCTTTGGGCAGAAGGCGTTGAAGCCGCCGAATGGCGAAACGTATTATTCAGCCTGGAAAAAAATTCCGAACACCCCCTGGCCGAAGCCGTGGTCGCTTATCTCGATGGCCAGGCAAAACCGGTCTCCATCGGCAAGGTGGAAAGCCTTACCGGCAAAGGCATCGAGGCCGAATATGACGGGCAAAAAATTCTTGCCGGCAATCGCGCCCTGATACTGGAAAACCGCCTTGCCATACCGCGGGCCCTGCAGGTACAGGCCGATGCCTGGGAAAAAGAGGCCAAAACCGTGATCTGGTTTGCCAACGGCCGTCAGGTACTGGCCATCGCCGCCATCGCCGACCCCCTGAAACCCAGCTCTGCACAGGCCGTGCAGGAGTTGCAACGCATCGGCATCGAGGTGCACCTCCTCACCGGCGATAACCGCCAAACGGCCGCCGCGGTGGCCGCACAGGTCGGTATAAAAAACTTTCGCGCCGAGGTATTGCCCGCCGACAAAGATGCCTACGTACAGGAACTGCAACGGGCCGGTAAAGTGGTGGCCATGGTAGGCGACGGCATCAACGACAGTCAGGCACTCGCCCGCTCCGATGTGAGCATTGCCATGGGCAAGGGTTCCGACATCGCCATGGACGTGGCCAAAATGACGCTGATGAGCAGCGATTTGAGCAAAATACCGGCTGCTATCCGCCTGTCGCGCCATACGGTGACCGCCATCCGGCAAAACCTCTTCTGGGCGTTCATTTACAATGTGATCGGCATACCCATTGCCGCGGGGGTTTTGTACCCTTCCACCGGTTTCCTGCTCGACCCGATGATCGCCGGCGCGGCCATGGCCATGAGTTCGGTGAGCGTGGTGAGCAACAGCCTGCGACTGAAATGGATGAAATAAAGGTCTATATTAAAATTATTATCAAATCATGGAACAAACACTTAAGTTCAAAACCAATATCAAATGTCTGGGCTGCGTCGCCCAGGTCACCTCGGCCCTGGATGACGCGGTAGGCAGCGCGAATTGGGAAGTGGATCTGATGTCGCCTGAAAAATGGCTGACGGTCACCTCCGAAACGGTAGATGCCGACATCGTGGTGGCGGCGGTTCAGGAAGTAGGCTTTAAAGCCGAAGCCGTTCAGTAAGCGTACTCCCGGGAGCAGGGTGACCCGGAATAAAAAATGAAATATCGGGTCACCTTGTTTCCCATCGCTTCGTCAACTGGTTGTTATTGTTCACGTTAAAATCAGCAACCCATGACAGGTCCAAACCCGCTCACCGTTTACCCCCTCCCCCAGTACAACCGGCTTTGTTTTTTAAAGAACATTGTCAAAAATCCCAACATCATCGTCGGCGACTACACCTATTATGACGATTTCGAGGATGTGGCCAATTTTGAAAAAAACGTAAAATACCTGTTTGATTTCAGTGGCGACAAACTCATCATCGGAAGATTTTGCATGATCGCCTCCGGCGTCACCTTCATCATGAACGGCGCCAACCACCTCACCGAAGCCATATCCACCTATCCCTTTGCGGTTTTCGGCAACGGCTGGGAAAACGCTATGAAAGACAAAACATACCCCTTCAAAGGCGATACGGTAGTTGGAAACGATGTGTGGATCGGATATAACTCGGTCATTATGCCAGGCATACATATAGGCGACGGGGCAATCATCGGATCCTGTTCGGTAGTTACCAAAGACGTGGAACCGTATGCCATTGTCGGCGGCAATCCCGCCCGGGAGATCCGCAAACGGTTTTCCGAAGCAGAGATCGAATCCCTGCTGGACATCAAATGGTGGGATTGGGCGCCGGACAAACTGACCCGGAATGTGAACCTGTTAACGGGTAATGCCGTGCAGGCGCTTCAAAAGGCCGTATAGAGTTAGTCGGGTACCGGATTTCCGAAGTTTTGATCTTCGGAAATCTCCCCCACCCGACCTTACCATCCAATGATTAACGAGAAATAAGCAACAGTTTTTTACCTTTGACAAGGATTTAGTCATGTTTCGCCCTTTCATCTCCTTACTACTCGCCCTGCTTGTCCTGGTGTCTTCCACCGGATACAGCATTACGGCGCACCTGTGCCACGGCAAGGCGGTGAGTTATTCCCTGTTCGGCCGGCCGGCCGGATGCGGGATGAAGGAGAACAACAAGGCAAAAGGTCATTGCACTTACGCTCCAAAAACATCTGCAACCGGGCCGGTTTTTCAGAAGCCCGGCTGCTGCGCTAATGCAAGCCAGCATTTTTCAGGCATCGAACCGGCTGCCAAACTCACGGAACAACCCGTAAGCCTGGCGTTTTTTCTTGCAGTTGCCCTCTCTATATGGCCTGATCATACGCCCGGGGTTTTTACGTCTGCCCTAAAACCACCATTCGCCGACTACCAGCCACCTGATCTGCCACGCGATTTACCCGTTCTACTGCGTGTTTTTCGGATATAATTGATCTGCTGTTGGGTGAGTACCCCTCCTGTAATCGCACAGAGCCGTTATTCCACGCTAAAATCGTTTGTAAAATGTTTCATTTGAAAATACCAACCGTATGGTGGGTGTTGGCGGTATTGTTATCCGGCAATACGTTGTATGCCCAAACCCTTACGCTTCAGCAAGCGCTCGACGCGGCAGTACAGCACCATCCGGCTGTCAAAAGCGCGACCCTGCAGGTGCGGCAGCAGCAACAATTACTGCCCGCGGCGGCCGCGCTGGCCGACCCATTGCTGACTGCCGAAAGTCCGACAGGCAATTTTTACACCCTTGGCGTTACCCAGGCCTTCTCCATGCCAGCTGTTTACCGCCGGCAAAAAGCCCTGCAGCAAGCCCAGATATCGCGTTCGGAAAGCGCCGTTGCCGTCACCGGGCAGGATATCAAACTGCAAACGGCGCTGGTCTATAACGAGTGGCAATACCAATGGATGTTGGTTCGCCAGCTGGAAGTCCAGGATTCGCTGCTGCAAAACCTCGCCGAGGCTGCCGGGCGGATGTTCCGCGAAGGGCAGACCGATGCCGTGGCTGCGCAGTACGCCCGACTGCAAGCGGCAACCCTGCACAGCCGGCTTCGTCAGGCCCGTCAGGGCACAATTGCGGCTTATGCTCAACTGAGCGCACTGACCGGCATTTCAGCCGACCGGCAACCTGAACCACCGGACCCGCTGTCGCTTCGGAAAATCCCGGTGATCACGGCCGACTCCCTGCTCATGCAGGCTAATCCGGCCATGCAAACCCTGCAACAGGAAATACTGGTGGCAGAACGGGCGCTCGAGGTGGCCAAAAGCCGGGGATTGCCGGAACTGGCACTCGGCTACATCAACCAGGGTGAGCGGAACAGCCCAGTCGGTAACCGCTTCAATGTGGGGGTCACCATCCCGCTATGGCGCAAACAATATAATGCAGGCGCCGCGGCCGCCCGTACGGGCGTCGAAATAGCCCGGGAAACGCTGGCCGCCCAATCACTCGAATTAAATGCCGCGTACCGGCAGGCGCTTGGCGAAGCGGAAAAAGCGCGGCTCGCACTCGAAGAATACGAACAAAACGTATTGCCGGCCGCCCGCGCCGTCAGCGACGCCTCGCGCCGGTTGTTCGAAGGCGGCCTGACGGATTGGGTGAGCTATTTGCGGAACAGAAACGATGCGCTGGAGGTGGAACTGGGATATTGGGAATTGATACGGGATGTACAACTGGCGGAATTAGATTTAAAGTTTTTAACCGGCAAATTGTAAATAAAAACAAAATCCCATGCTCAACGCACTCATAAAATTCTCGCTTCAAAACCGCCTGCTGGTGGTGGCCTTCGCGGCGCTCGTGCTGGTATACGGCGCGTTCACCATCGCCCGCCTGCCAGTGGACGTGCTGCCCGACCTGAACCGGCCGCAGGTGACGATTTTCCTGGAGGCTAACGGTATGGCGCCGGAGGAAATCGAAAACCAGGTGGTGGCTATGAACGGCGCGCCGGGCGTGGAACGCGTCCGCAGCAGTTCGGGCGTGGGTATCGGCCTGGTGTTTGTCGAGTTCGACTGGAACACCGATGTGTACCGGGCCCGTCAGCTCGTTTCTGAAAAACTGCAAACCGTCGTACTCCCCGAAGGTATCGTCCCCGTCATGGGGCCTATTTCGAGTATCATGGGGCAGATCATGATGATCGGCGTCACGGCCGACTCCACCCCGCCGTCCGAAATGCGCACCCTGGCCGATTTTACCATCCGCCGGCGCCTGATGAGTATCAAAGGCATCAGCCAGGTAATCCCCATCGGCGGCGAGCGGCTGCAATACCAGGTGCTCGTGTCTACCCAACGGCTGAAACAATACAACCTTTCCATCGACGCCATCGACGAAGCCCTGCGGCAGAGCAACCAGAACAGCACCGGCGGTTTCTACGACCGTTACGGCTCCGAAGTAC
>JAKLJF010000031.1:8345-17288 GCA_023151335.1 Thermoanaerobaculia bacterium
TACTGATCCGCAACATCGGCCGCGCCCAATCGCTGGACGATCTGAAAAACACCGTGGTGGCCAATAAGGACGGCCTGCCGGTGTTGCTCTCCGACGTGGCAGAGGTCAAATTCGGCGCCGCCGTCAAGCGCGGCGACGCGGGCATCAACGGCAAACCCGCCGTGATCCTCACCGTGGAAAAACAACCGGGCGCCAGCACCATAGAGCTGACGGAAGCGGTGGAAAAAGCCGTAGCCGAACTGCAGGCCTCGCTGCCGGCCGACGTAAAACTCAACCCCGACATTTTTCAGCAAAAAGGCTTTATCGTCAATGCCCTGACGAACGTGGAAGTCGCCCTGCGCGACGGGTTCATCCTCGTGGTCATTGTTTTGTTTTTATTCCTGCTCAACTTCCGCACCACGGCCATTACCCTGACCGCCATTCCGCTGTCGTTGGTGATCACGGCCATTGTGTTCAAATTTTTCGGCATATCGATCAACACGCTCACGCTGGGCGGCCTGGCCATCGCCATCGGCGAGTTGGTGGACGACGCGATCGTGGACGTGGAAAATGTATTCCGGCGCTTGCGGGAAAACCGGAAAAGTCCCCATCCGAGACCGGTGTTGCAGGTAGTGTACGAAGCCAGTTCAGAAGTACGGAATTCCATCGTATACGCCACGGTGATCGTGATCCTGGTGTTCATTCCGCTCTTTTACCTGCAAGGCATCGAAGGGCGCATATTTGCCCCGCTGGGCATTGCTTATATCACCAGTATTGCCGCCTCGCTGCTGGTATCACTTACGCTTACACCGGCCTTGTGTGCCATTCTGTTAAAAAACGTGGGCGACAAACAGGAAAAAGACGGGGCCCTGGTACGCTGGCTGAAAAAACAGGATCAGCGCATGCTGTACTGGACGCTCGACAATCCGCGCCCGGTGGTACTCATGGCCGGCGGCATGATCGCAGCCTCGGTGGCTATTGTGCCGTTTTTCGGTACGGAGTTTTTGCCGCCGTTCAATGAGGGCTCCTTCACCGTGAACCTGAGCGCTCCGCCCGGCACCTCGCTGGAAGAAAGCGACAAGATCGGCCGCGCCGCCGAAAGCCTGATCCTGCGCGTGCCCGACGTGGCCTATGCCAGCCGCCGCACCGGCCGCGCCGAACTCGACGAACACGTGGAGCCGCCATCCAACTCGGAAATCGAAATTGAACTGAAAGCCGATGCGCGTCCCCGCAACGAAGTTCTGGCCGATATCCGGCGGGAACTGGGCGCCCTGGCCGGCGTTTCCGTCAATATCGGGCAACCCATTTCCCACCGTCTCGATCACCTGCTGAGCGGCGTGCGCGGCCAGATCGCGGTGAAAATTTTTGGCAATGACCTGCTGGAACTACGCCGCAAGGCCGATGAGGTGAGTAAGGCCATGTCAGCCGTGCCCGGCGTGGTGGACGTACAGGTGGAAAAACAAACCATGATCCCGCAATTGCAAATCCGGGTCAACCGTGAAGCGCTCAAACGCTATGGTATTCAGGCCGGCAAAGTGGCCGCCGACCTGGAAGTATTCTTCAACGGCCTGGTGGTCAGTCAGATCGTGCAAGGACAACAATATTTCGACATTCTCCTGCGCACTACCCAGGAAGAACGCACCAACCTGGAAAGCATCCGCAATACGCTCATCGACGCGCCCGACGGCTCGATGATTCCGCTGCACCAGATCGCGAGGATTGAATACAATCCTTCGATCAACGCCATTTACCACGAAAACACCCAGCGGCGAATCGTCGTATCGGCCAACGTGGAAGGCAGCGACCTCGGCACGGCCGTGAAAGCCATGCAGCAGGCTGTCAGCGAAAAAGTGGAACTTCCGCAAGGGTATTTTATCACGTACGGCGGACAATTCGAAAGCCAGCAGGCCGCCACGCGGCTGATCGGGATCCTGAGTATTTTCGCCCTGCTGGGCATCTTTCTGGCCCTGTACCACCACTTCCGCTCGCCGCTCATCGTGGCGCAGATCATGCTGAACATCCCCCTGGCTCTTATCGGGTCGGTCGTGGCGGTGCTGCTGACCGGCGGCGTGTTTTCAGTGGCCACCCTGGTCGGATTTATCACCCTGACCGGTATCGCCTCCCGCAACGGCATTATGATGATCTCGCACTACATTCACCTGATCGAGCACGAAGGCGAAAAGTTCAACCGCCACATGATCATCCGCGGTTCGCTGGAACGCCTGGTGCCCGTGCTGATGACCGCCCTGACAGCCGGGCTGGCGCTTATCCCGCTAACCCTCGACGCACAGGCGCCGGGCAAGGAAATCCTGCACCCCGTGGCCGTGGTAATCCTTGGCGGTCTGGTGAGTTCAACCCTGCTGGATATTGTCGTGACGCCGGCCGTGTTCTGGCTGTTCGGAGAACGCGCGCTGATGGGGTATTTTGCGAAGAAAAACGGTGGAATAAATGAAGTTTAGGCCACAGCGTATTCAGTGTATTTTCGATGACTTTCAGGGAAATAGGCTAGAACGATGTCTTGATTGGAAATGCCTTTTTCGTTTAGTAATACCGCTACACTTTCTTCTATATTGTCCCGCTGAATCCAGATTTTTTCATCAATAATGTCAATATGAAAAATTATATTATAAATCCGTTCATTACCATTCCACCCCAGCAGCACAAACTGATAGTGAAGTTGTTGCGGATCAATAATTTTATCGAATTGAAGGCCTTCATATGACTTGGAATCACGCCGTTCAGCAGCATATTCATCCATAATTTCAACAATAGCTGCGTGGAATATTTTCAACTTATCCATGAAGTAATGATTTTTTTCTCTGCGTTAAAAAGTAAAATCCGAAGTTTCCTTTTGGCAATCGAATACATGATGTGTTCGTGATCTTTTAATATATAAAAAACATTATCAGGAATTGCCAAATATAGCATCCAATCCAAACCTCGTCGTTCAATAACGTCTTCATAAATAAGATATTGACCATATGCAGAATGAAATTCGTAGACCAAAGATGGCCGTTGAAAACCTTTAACTTCTACTGCAATTCGTCGGAACTCAAAGGTTGCGCCAATAATTTTTGACCCGCCTAAGTCGGTTTCCAACTTGACTTCATTTACTGCAGAGAGCCTCAGATGGTTGTCTGTGATGGTCCATCCCTCCTTTTCCAAGGCACTTTTGACAATATCATGAAAAATATCCCGAGCCATATTTCTGACTACAAAAATACAAATTTGAAATGAAAAAGCACCTCTTCATCTTGATTATCTACGCGATGACAGCACTTCGTCTGCTCGCCCATGGCGACGAAGTCCACACCACCGGCCAGTCTGCCACGCCGGCTTATTTCAGCGTCGAAAACGTGTCTGACAAATATGAGATCCTGCTGAAATACGGGCACATTCACCCCGGCGAACCGGCCGAGCTGACCCTGTTCGTGAGCAATGTGAATACCAACCGGCCGGTGCCCGATGTGGAGTTGAACATCAGCACCCCTACCGACGGCGGGCAGATCATTGAAGTCATACCCGGCGAACCGGGTGTTTTCAAACTCCGGACAACCTTCAAATCGGCCAAACCCTACGCCCTGAACGTCACGCTCAAGGGCGGCCTGGGCGCCGACCTGATCCAGCTCAGCGGTATAGAACCGGGCAAAGAACTGCCCGGCGCCCCCGAAGAAACTGCTGAAAAGACCGGCAATGGCGCCTGGACCGTACTCGGCATGCTGCTGGCCTTTCTCACCGGGGTGGTTTTGACCCTGCTGTTTGCCCGTAAAACGCCGAAAGCCGCCGCGGCCACCCTGGTACTGCTGTTTTTCAGCGGTTTCCCGCTGCAAAACCTGAGCGACGCCATGGCCCACGGCGACGAGGATCACGGCGGCAAGGGCAACACCTTTGCTTCCGAAATCCTGATCCCGAAAGAAACCCAGTTCCTGTTCGACGTCACGGTCGCTAAAGCCGGTGTGGATGCCTTTGCGCCCACCATAACCCTCTTCGGCACGGTTACGCCCGGCGCCACGGGTAAGGCTACCGTACAATCGCCGTTATCGGGCACGCTGCGCTCTGTACGCGTAAAAGTGGGCGAACAGGTGCGCGCCGGCCAGGTACTGGCCGTGGTGGAACAAACCGTGGACGCCGGCACCAATATCAACTGGCAAAGCGAACGCAACGCCGTGGAGGCGGAAGTGTCGGCGGCTCAAAAGGACTTTGAGCGGTTGAACAACCTGAAAGACATCATCGCCAAACGCGACCTCGATGAAGCCTCGGCGCGCCTGCAACGCGCCCGGGAAAACCGCGAATTGTTCAACCGGCTGTACAACGACGCCGCCGGCCGTAATGCCCGTTTCATTCCACTCACTGCTCCCATCAGCGGCCGCGTGGAGCCATTCACCCTTGCGCCCGGCGCCACCGTAAACGCGGGAGAAACGCTGTTCCTGCTCCTCAACCCGTCCAAAGTGATCGTGGAAGCGCAGGTGTATGACAAGGACGCCGCGCTGCTCGGCAACGCCAAACAGTTTCAGATCGAATGTTCCAACAGCGAGCACAAAAGCCGCAACATCCGCCTGCTGGCCCTGCCCAACAGCATCAACCCGACCAACCAGTCGCAATAAGTCTTATTTGAAGTGGATAACGCCGACGGCGACTTCAAGATCGGTGAATTTGTCAACATCCGGATCTTCGAACAGCAGTCCCAACGTCAGTTGCTCGTGCCCAACAGCGCCATCACCGAGATCAGCGGCGTTCCGGCCGTGTTCGTCAAGGAAAGCGCCGAACGATACAGCCTGCACTACCTGAAAACCGGCGCCGACAACGGCACGGCCACCGTGGTGGAAAAAGGGTTGGAAGACGGCGAGCGCTTTGTGATGTCGGGTACTTACCAACTTAAAATGATCTATTTTAATCAATAACCGATAGGAGGCGGGAATAGATTTTTGCGTGGGTTGTGAATATAAATTTTTCAAAATTTATATTCACAACCCACGCAAAAATCTATTTAAAGAAAAAAGCGTGAATTCCTGTTCTGATTTCTCAATACATAAACTATTCTTTATTATGAAACTCAAATCTTTTTTTAGCATCGCCCTATGGGTAAGTCTGTTCTTTGCCGCATGTGGAGGCAAACACACCGGTCACCAACAAGCAGATATTCCCCCCGGTACCCCGGTAAAATACCAATGTCCGATGGACTGCGAAAAAGGCAAACTCTACGACCAGCCCGGCTCCTGCCCCGTTTGCAAAATGGATCTCGTGGCCGTGGCTGCTCCGGACGCCGCCAACCCGCAAACTTTTAAAATGAACTTCAGCACCCAGCCTGCCGAAATAAGCGCCGGCAAAACGGCTAAACTCACGTTCACCCCTGCCATCGCAGAAAAACCCGGCGAAGCCGTACCGCTGGATGTGGTGCATGAGAAAAAACTGCACCTTATTATGGTCAGCGACGACCTGTCGTGGTTCGATCACCAACACCCGGAATACAATGGCGCCGGCCTCGATCTGGACTATGCGTTTCCCAGGGGCGGAAACTACCTGCTTTTTGCCGACTATAAACCTGCCGGCTCCGGCCACCAGGTGGAAAAAATACCCGTCAGCGTGAGCGGCGCCCCTGCTAAAGCAGTGACCTACACCGCCGCCAAAACCACCGTTAATGTCGACGGTTTCGAAATATCGCTCAATCCGACGGGCGGTAAATGGCTCACCAACAACCCCATGCACATCACCGCCACCATCAGAAAAGGCGGCAAGCTGCTCGATGTGAACGCGTTTGAGAACTATCTCGGCGCCAAGGCCCACGTGGTGATGGTCGGACTGGACGACAAAACCTACGAACACGTTCACCCCGACGTACACGAGGGCTCATTCGACCTGCATACCCAGTTCGCCAAAGCGGGTATTTACCGGTTGTGGCTGCAATTCCAGACAGACGGGAAAATTCACACCGCCGATTTCGTCATTAAAGCCGATGAAGGAAAACCCGGCGAAGTACCGCAGGAAGCGGGGCACGGCGGGCACGAAGGGCATAATCATTGATACAAAAATGAACGGAACCGACGGGAAAGGTAAATCAGTCCGAATTTTGACTGCAGGTTCCATTAAAATAAAACCCTTGTAAATCGGTGCACGAAGGTCGTGTCGTCCATGAGAATTGATCCAGTCACAATGTATTCTCACAGATGACACGGATTTCGTGCACTGATTTACAAGGATCTGGTCCGAATGGAAAATGCCCGCAGGAATCCGGCGCTCCGGATCATTACATGGGGGCTATTTCCGGCGCGGTTCTTGCTGTTTCGTACCCATACGGTTTACCCGAAATGGTACGAACAATCTCCGCTCTTTTCCTGCTATCGGTTCTTCTGGTTCCGGAGCGCCAGTACGCCCAGCAAGTTCCGTTCTTTTCTCTTCAGCCGGCCGACACCCTGCACAAGCCACGTCTTTGGGCGGCTGTTGGTACAGGAACCGTGATATACGGCGCCACCATGATCGGCTTGCACCGCAACTGGGTTTCCAATGAAACTTCCGATCATTTCCACACGATAAACGATTTTGGCGACTGGAACCAAATGGACAAAATGAGCCACTGGATGATGTCGTACAATGAAAGTCGCTGGTTATATGCCGGGGCGAGTTGGGCGGGTGTGCGGCCGCGAACCGCGGCCTGGCTGGGTTTCGCAGGCGGACAGCTGATCATGACCTCCCTGGAAATGTTCGACGGCTACGCGGCAAAATGGGGTTTTTCATGGAGCGACATGGGCTTCAACCTGCTTGGCTCCGGCTTGTTCCTGGCCCAGCAGCTCGGCTGGAAAGAACAGCGCCTCACCATGAAAGTAAGCGCCTGGCCGAAAACCTACGCTTCCGAAACGATCTATCCCGTCAGTCCCGCGGGCAGCGACGGCCAGACGACCCTGCAACAACGCTCCGACGTGCTATACGGAATGGGGCCGCTCAGTCTTTTTTTAAAAAATTACAATACGAACACCGTGTGGATGTCGGTAAACCCCCGGTCGTTTTTTTCCGAGAAAGCCGCCTGGCTGCCCCGCTGGCTCAATGTGGCTGTCGGTATGGGCGCCGACAACCTCTTCGTCGGGCAAGGCTATGAGTGGAAAGCCAGTCTCAACTGCGAAGGCCCCGGCTGTGACGTTTACCGCCTCAACCCGGAGCGGTATCCCCGAACCCGCCAGTTTTACCTGTCATTTGATGTAGATCTCACGCGCCTGGGTATTCGCAACCGATTCTTGCGCACGCTGGCCGGCGTGGTTAATATTATTAAATTCCCGGCGCCGGCGCTGGAGGTGACAGACAGGGGCGGGGTGCGGTTTCATCCGGTGTTTTTTTGAAAAGAAATGTTTAAATGCGTGACGAGGGTGTGTAATAAAAGCGGCAATCCCGTTCAGGCCTCTTTTTTTACCTCGAACAGAGCGAGTATGATATTGCCCATGTAGACGCCCAGCGCCGATTCGACGAGGGTCAGGAACATCGTCATATCCTGAAAATTGAGCACATTGGGCGCCAGGGCTTTCAGCGAGATCAGGAGCATCACCGTGGCAAAGTGGCCGTGCACCAGCCATTTCACCATGCCGTTGATGGGCACATTGCCGTTTTTCCCGTTAAAATTGGGTTCGGTGATGCTTCTGCCGATATAGCGGAACACCGCGCCGCCGTACAGGGCCGTCACCGGTGCGAGGATGCCCATGAGGGAAGTAAATTCTTCAAAGTCGAATCCGCGCAGCAGATAATACACGCAGGATATACCGATCAGGATGAAATGGTACACGAGGATCAGCCGGGCGATGCGCGCGCGCGGCGAAAGCGGTGGAGCGCTTATTTTGTTTTCTTCGACACCGGTGTCGGAGGTAGCCTGACTTGCTGCCATTGCGTGAGATCTTGTCGTAGTCATCGGCGAAGGTAATCCAATAATTTTTTAAATAATTGTCGCTGGTAATTTTCCAGGTTTGTCTTGTAACGCAGATCCATGTCTTTATAGTCGTTTTTGCGCGGCGGAAAAATGATCCCGCTGCCGTATTTGCCCTGAAATTCCCAGGAAAGTTCCACATCTTCGCCTTTTTGGGCGCCTTTGACGTATATCCGGTGGTACTCGAAATAACCGTCCGGACAAATTTCGTAATTCAGATGGGTCACCTCCAGCACGAACTCGTCGATCAGGGCGTACGTCGTGTCGATGCGGGCTTTCCACAGGATCGGCGTTCCCTTGGGTTTGTAATAGTTTGTTAAATAACGCCGGGCGTTGGTACAAATTGTACGCACGTTCTTTCCGGGCAGTATGGCCGTGTTGTCGCCCACGTTCACGCCGTCGAGCGAACCGGGCAGGCTGACGTTGACCACGGCGGCCGAGCGGATGTTGCGACCCTCCACCGGGATACGTCCGTTTTTGCTGGTGATTTTGGCCAGAAAATGTGCCGGTTCGTGACAACGCACCACCACTTCGGCCTGCTCTACGTGCACTTCCGACAGGAAGGCCCATTTGTGCAGGAGGCGTTCGTGAAAAAACTGGCCGTTGTACCGGCGGTTGTTTTTTTCCAGGCGGTCCCAGGCGCATTGCAGCGAATCGCATACCCGTGCGCCCTTATAGGCCGCGCGGAGAAACAACGTCACTTTTTTAGAAGTGACAGCCACGCTGTCGGCGTATAGGATACCGCCGAGTTGGTTGACCCGCAGCCATTGTTGGTATTCCGTTCGCTTTTTCTGAAAAAAAGCTTTGTCTTGACGCAAATCAACGGACTGGGCATTCATGGAAAGCGGGCTAAAAAAAGCCAACTGAAAGGCCATCAGAAAGCCCAAAGAAAGGCAGGATTGCATCGAAGATGGTTTTGTGACATACATGAGCAGCGCAGGAAAAGACGGCAAGGACACCGCGCTTATTTTCAGGGTTTTGTACTTTAACTTTTTGGAAAAAATGTCGCCGGCTGCAAGGCGCCCGGATTTTCCCGCCGGATTTCAGACTTTCCTCGTCAC
>JAKLJF010000320.1:0-3167 GCA_023151335.1 Thermoanaerobaculia bacterium
ATGGAGAGTAATGTTGATTGAAAAGTTGACAGAACGCAGGGCACGACCATTTAACCGGGGTTGGCCGGCATGATCGCAACAGAAAAACAGGTAAAAGAGAAATTAAGCCCTGTTGGGAGGAGGAGAGAAAATAGGAATGAATGCCAGGTGACGGACTTCGTCGTCCTTGATCAGATGGTCGGCCGCGGCGCCGATACCGGTATCTTCAGGCATCACTCCTTCTAACATACGCTCCGGATGATAGTGGTGTTTGACCTCTTCTTCCAGCAAGGAAAAAGTATTCACCGGATTGTTGTCTTCCTCATGTTCCGCGGTAGGAACCGCGGCTGTCATACTTTGTATTTGCGGGCAAAGCAACCGTACGCCATCATTGAGCACCAGGCAACTGGCGGAAACAAATAAAAGGATACGGAAGAATTGGCGCAAGAAAGTCATGGATTGAACCTAATAACCGCAAATATCGGATTTTGGTTGACGTTTTGTGAAATAAATTTCGATATTTCTTTTTTTTTGCCCCAAACAATGAGACATACCATGAAGGCGCTTGTCCTGAAGGAGCTGTATCAAGCACTTGAATATCAGGATGTTGGAATCCCTGAGCCGGCCTCCGGCGAGGTGTTGGTCCGTTTGCATGCCGCTGCCCTCAACCGGCGTGACTGGTGGATAACCCAAGGGCAATATTCAAAAATCCGGCTGCCGGTTATCCTGGGGAGCGATGGGGCGGGGGAGTACAGGGGCAAAGCAGTAGTGATCAACCCTTCGCTGGATTGGGGCGATGATCCGCGTTTCCAGGGAAAGTCATACCGGATACTCGGTTTGCCCGAAAACGGCACTTTTGCGGAATACATTCGGGTGCCGCGCAAGAACGTGGCGCCCATGCCCGCGCATCTTACCTGGGAACAGGCCGCCGCCCTCCCTTTGGCCGGTTTGACGGCCTACCGGGTACTGTTCACCCGATGCCGGCTACAGCCTGGCGAACGGGTACTGATCAGCGGAGTGGGAGGAGGAGTAGCGCTGATGGCCATGCAGTTTGCCCTGGCTGCCGGCGCCGAAGTTTTTGTTACTTCCGGCTCGGCAGAAAAAATTGAAAAAGCCGTGGGCATGGGCGCTAAAGGCGGGGCTAATTATCAGGAACCCGAGTGGGATAAACGCCTGAAAGATGAAACGGGCGGTTTTGACGTGATCATTGACTCGGCGGGTGGCGACGGGTTTGCCGCCTTTTTGGGTTTATGCAAACCCGGCGCCCGTATTGGCGTGTTTGGCGGCTCGTTGGGAAAAATAAACGGACTGAGCCCTCAAATTTTATACTGGAAACAGATCAGCATTCTCGGCTCTACGATGGGTACCCATGCCGAATTCCGGAAAATGCTGGCGTTCGTTACCCGGCATAAGATTGTTCCCGTGGTAGACACTGTCTTTTCCCTCCCAGAGGGAAATGACGCGTTAAAACGGATGGGAGAAAGCAGTCAATTCGGCAAAATTGTGCTCAGGATACCTGCCTGAATAGCCTTGCTATTGTGAATATAGCCAGTCCGGGCAGGCCAATCCATACCATTTCGCTGATCAATACGCTTATTCCCCATTCTGAAAAAAAAGCCCCGATCCCCAGCGGGGAGACCCGGATCACCTGTACCGGAAAAAATAAACGCTCCTCGCTCAGGGGCCACCACAAGGCGCAACCCCTGCCGCCGGTGGTCAGCATGTCGAGCAGGGGATGAGACGCCGTGGCCAGTACGAACCAGCATGCCATTTTCCACCAGTCTTTTTCCTGCCGGTAAAATAACCAACCGACCAAAACCCCAAATCCGGCGGCAAATGCCAGGGAGTGGGTCCAGCCCCGGTGCCCCCAAATACTCGAATAGGAAATGCCGAAACGGAAGGCCAGCACATCCAGGTCGGGCACAAAAGCGCAGAAACCCGCCAGCAATATACCTTTCCAGGCAGGCTTTTCCTTAAACATCGCAAAACCCAATACCGTGGAGGCCGCGACATGACCAAACAGGGATGCCATTTTATCTTTTAAATTAAAACCGGCCAAAGGAAAACATTTCCCTTGGCCGGAGAACAATAAAGATGGGGGGATCTTCATCGTTTTTTGGCGATATTGCGCGAAATCAGTTATTTCAGAAAATATAACGCAGGCCCAATTGCAGCTGCCACCTCGACGACAAACCAAAATCCTTAAAGAATGTAGCGTTTTGTGCCGTATCGAAGGAGTAAGTCGGTACGCCGTCGGTCACTGCAACCGCGAGCGGTTGTGCAAGGCCGGTGTATGTGGCATACTGCCGCACTCCCCAGTCCGAATTGATCAGATTACCGATATTCAATATATCAATGCTCAATTGTACCGTATTATTGTTGGGCAGGTAAAAATCTTCCAGGATACGGACATCCCAGCGGGAATACCAGGGGCTGAGGGCTGCATATTTTTCCGCGTAGTCGCCCCGGTTGGCGCTCAGATATTCATCCTGGGCGATATAAGCCTTCAGACCGGCTTTTTGGGCCGCTTGGGCTGTACCGTCGCCGCTGAAATTCATCTGGTCGATCTCCCCGTCGGTCGGAATATAGATCAGGTCGTTCAACGGCGAGCCGTCGTTGTTGATGTCGCCTGAATAAGTATAGCTGAAACGGCCCCCTTTCACGTATTCGCTGAAAATGGAGATCGTGGTGCCGAACCGGCCATAACGGAACCGTTTCGAACCTGCGCCCACGATGCGGTGTTTGTTGCCGTAGAGCGAAGGCGCCAGTACCGGCACGTTTGAGTTTTCGATATTGGCCGGGTTCCGGTCGTAGGCATCCGACGAAATTTCCGCATCGATGGAAGCGGCGTCTTGCGCATCGAGATAGTTATAACCGATTTGCAGCATCGAGCCGTCCTTCCAGTTTTTGGTCACCTGCAAGGTTGTATTAAAGGTGTGGCCTTCTTTCACGTTGGTAAATACATAAGCATTGGTAGCGCCGCCGAAAATGGTAGCCCGGTCGCCGGGCAAATAAATCGGCCGGTTGTCGACGCCCTGCAGGGTGCCGCTGGGCCGGCGCAAGCCGAAGTTGCGCACCATCATGGCGTTGATGTCCTGGGTGTACACCACATCAATTGTGCCGATCCAGCCACCGCCAAACTGATGGTCGTAGCCGAGGTTGGAGCGCCAGACTTGCGGGAATTTAAA
>JAKLJF010000320.1:3177-6101 GCA_023151335.1 Thermoanaerobaculia bacterium
CGTCACGCAGTAAAAGAAAAAGGCCGGGTTGGCTACCTGATTGCCGATCCAGACGAAGGGAAAACGGCCGGTGAACAGGCCGCTTCCGCCGCGTAACTGTGCCGAACGGTCGCCTTTGAGGTCGTAGTTAAAGCCGATACGCGGGGAGATCAGCGGCGTTTGTTTGGGCAAAACGGTATGGTCGAACATGACGGGGTTGCCGTTTTCGTCGTAATATTCGATGTTTGGCGCATAAACGCCGCCGTCGTCGATCAGGCCCCCGTTGCGGGCGATGTTTTCTTCAATTTTTTTCTTCGTGTCGAAATACAGGGGCAAATCCATCCGGAGCCCCGCCGTCAGCACGAACCGGGGCGTGACCTCCCATTCGTCCTGTGCATACAGTGCGAACTGTCCGAGGTTGGTTTCAGCCAGGGCCCAGGTATTGTTGCGGTTGTTGTTTTCAAAGGCAGTTTCGGCCCCCTGTACTTCGGCGTCGAAAGCGCCGGAATTGATAAAGGTTTCAAAATCGCCGATCGGTATGTCGGGGAAAAATACCCGCGGGCCGTAGCCGGTCAGGTTGAAGGAGTTGTCGAAATCGAAACGTTCCAGGCTGCCCCCAAGGGTGAGGGTGTGTTTGCCGGTATAAATATTAAAGTTGTTGTTGATCTGGTAAACGTTTTGATCCAGCCTGTTATTGATGGAAAATGGTTCGTGGCCGGCCACGATGTAACGTACGCCGTCTTTTCCGATGTTCAACACGGGGAAGGGGTCGGAAAACGGGTCGCGCGAGTCGCGGAAAGCGGTAAAGCCGATCTGTAGTTTGTTGGCGAAGCGGTTACTGAACAACGATTTCAGTTCTGCAATGCCGGAGTACAGTTTGTTGTTGATCCGGTAGCCCGAATTTTGGAATTGAAGGGTCAGGAAGTCCGGGCCGCGGCGTCCGATGGCGGAGGGGTGCGCCGGTTTTTCTCTGAAAGCGTCGAGAAAATTGCCGGTAAGCGTCAGTTTGTGTACATCGTTAATGTTCCAGTCGAGTTTAAGTAGCCCCTTCTGGTTGTCCGTGTTGTGTTTATAATTTTCATAGGCGCCGGTTTCATAACCGTACCGTTCCTTCAGCAGGCCGGAAACCAATTCCAGGTCGGAGGCCAGTACCCGTGAAATATTGGGGCCGGGTGTTCCCCGGTTGGCTAAAAAATAGGAGCCGAGGTCAGATCGCCGTTCAACCTCCAGGTTGGCAAAAATGAACAGTTTGTTTTTGATAATGGGCCCGCCGATGGCAAAACCGGTTTGCAGTTGCCGCAGGTCGCCGCGGTTTACCTCGGTTTCGCCTACTTTCCCGCCGATCATATCCTTGTTCCGGTAAAAACCGAAGACGGTGCCCGACCATTTGTTGGTGCCCGATTTGGTAACGGCATTAACGGCTGCGCCGGTAAACCCTGTTTGTGTGACATCATAGGGGGCAATGGCCACGTTGATCTGGTCGATGGCGTCGAGCGAAATGGGTTGCGCGTCGGCTTGCCCGCCGGGAGTGGCGGCATCCAGGCCGAAGGGATTGTTGAAAATGGTGCCGTCTACGGAATAGTTGTTGAACTGGTCATTTCGGCCAGCAAAACTTCCGCCTTCCGCCGACATAGGTACCAGCCGGGTATAGTCGGCTGCCGAACGGCTGATGGTAGGCAGGGTGGCCAGTTGGTCGCGGGTGATGTTGGCGGCAGCGCCGGTGCGCGTACTGTTCAAAATACCGGACGCATCGTAACGCACCACCACTTCGCCGAGGGTGGTCTGCGCGTCTTCCAGGGCAAAGTCCTGCGCCAGTTTTTGCGCCAGTTTCAATTCGGCAATGGTGGCTTCTTTTTGCTGAAAGCCGGTCATAATAGCGGTTACCTGGTAGGGGCCGCCCACCCGCAGGTTGGGCAACGAATAGCGGCCGTCGTCGCGTGTGGTTGTTCCATAACGGGTGCCGGAGGGCACGTGCATAGCCACAATGGTAGCGCCGGGAAGCGGATCGCCCTTGGTGTCGGTTACTTGCCCCAGCAGGGTAGCCGTGGTCACTTGCCCCAATACAGGAGCGGTACTGATGATAAAAAACATCACCAGCAGTGTGAAGATTTGCTTCATACAACAGGATTTAAAGATGACAGGATGGTGTTGAATGCGTACTACCGGCGAAGTTAATACGGACTTAACTTAGATCGTGTAAAGTATTACGTTTTTTTGGATGAAACAACTGATTACTGCTCTGTTCCTGAGCCTCCCGGCTCTTGCTTTTGCCCAAACCATCAACCCGGAACATTTAACCGGTTTAAAAATCCGTCAGATCGGCCCCGGCGCCATGTCGGGCCGCATCACGGCGCTGACCTGCGACCCTGAAAATCCGGACATCATCTACGCGGGCGCCGCTTCCGGCGGCGTGTGGCGCAGCAAAAGCGGCGGAACCAACTGGGAGCCCATCTTCGACTCGGCGCCCACGCAAAGCGTCGGCTCTATCGCCGTTAACCCACGCAACCCCGACGAGATATGGGTGGGTACCGGCGAGGGCAATCCCCGCAACTCCCAAAACTTCGGTGCGGGCATTTTTAAGACCATCGACGGCGGTAAAAACTGGATCTGCATGGGCTTGGAAAAAACGCGCACCCTGCACCGCGTCGTCCTGCACCGCGACAACCCGGACATTATCTGGGCCGCGGCCATGGGCTCCTCCAATGGCCCCAATGAAGACCGCGGCGTATTCAAAAGCACCGACGGCGGCCGCAGCTGGCGCAAAGTATTGTACGTGAACGACCTGACCGGCTGCGCCGAACTGATCGCCGACCCGGCCAACCCCAACAAACTGTACGCCGCCATGTGGGAATACCGCCGCTGGCCCTGGTTTTTTAAATCGGGCGGCAAAGGTTCGGGTCTATATGTGTCGTACGACGGCGGCGAAAGCTGGGAACGCCGTACCG
>JAKLJF010000321.1 GCA_023151335.1 Thermoanaerobaculia bacterium
AAGCGTCGTTTCGCCGCTCACCATGCCTGGCCCCGACCATTGGTAGGAAAAATTCGCCCCCGCGCTGCTGCCCGCGCCGTCGAGGGCAATTTGCGTTAAGGCACAGGTCAGGGTTTGCGGCGAAGCCGCCGCCGCCACAGGCGGTACGGTATTGGTCGTAACAACGACGCTCGCGGTGGCCGTGCAGCCGTTCGTTTGGTCCGTAACCAGGAGTAAATACGTCCCCGCGGCGCCAACAAGCGGCGTGGCGCTGCTGTCGCCGGATACAATAAGCCCGTCGGCGGTAGTCCACAAATAAGATATGCCGGCCCCTGCACTCGATCCTGAACCGTCGAGTGCGGGCGTAGCAGTCAGGCAGGTGATCGATTGGGCCGGGCCAGCGTCGGCATTTGGGGCATTGGTATCGGATTGTACCAATACCTGGCTGACAGCCGAGCAGCTGTTCAGGGTATCGGTCACGGTTAGCACATAAATCCCGGCGGCATTAACGACGGGATAGAGGGTGTTTTCTCCCTGAACGATATGGCCGTCAGGCGTCGACCAGGCGTAAACGATGTTGGGGCCTGAAGCGGACAAAGAGCCGTCCAATATCAGCTGGGTTATATTACAGGGCAGGGTTGCGGTTTGGCCGGCGTTGGCCAGCGGCACATCAGCGGATTGCTGTACCTGTATGCCGGCATTCGCCGTGCAGCCGTTCAGTTTATTGGTAACGGTCAGGGTATAAATACCAGCCGCGTTTACCACCGGCATAAGCGTGGTATCGCCCGATACGATGCCATTGCCCGGGCCGGCAAACGACCATTGATACGCGAAACCGGGACCGCTGGAAGACCCGCCTGCATCGAGCGGCAATGCCGTCGTCTGACAATCGAGTACGGCCGGAACAGCGATTTGCACGATGGGAGCAACCGTGTCCAGCGCAATGGAAATGCCGGCCGTAGCCGTGCAGCCGTTTGTCAAATCCGTCACCAGCAACTGATAAGTTCCCGGTGCGCCTACCCATGGACTTGCCGTACCGATGCCCGAAAGGATCGTGCCGCCGGAGCTTGACCATCCGAATTGAAAATCCGGGCCAGCCGACGAGGAGGAAGCGTCGATTTGTACCGAATCTGCCGAACACGTCAGGGAAGGCGCGGGTTGTCCGATGATCGCTAGCGGTGGGTCGAAGGCGCCGGACACCACGACCGTATCGGCAGCCTGACAGCCGTTCAACAAATTGGTCACGATTAAAATATACGTGCCCACCGTATCTACGGTAGCCGTTTGCCCGTTTACGGGGCCGGCAAAATGCCCGTTTGTCGTCGCCCACTGGAAAGTAAAGATCGAATCGCTGCTGCCCGCGCTGTTCAGCGTGAGGGCAGGCGTCGCACAATTCAGTACGCCGGGGGCTGCTGCAACGGCCACCGGCGGTATGGTATCGACCGTTACCGCCACAGTTGCCGTTGTTGTGCAACCGTTCAGCGTGTCGGCGATCGTCAGGGTGTATGTGCCGCCGGCGCCCACCCAGGGCGTCAGGGTGCTGTCGCCCCCCAGGATAAGGCCGCCGGAGGTAGTCCAGACCGGTTTAAAACCCGGCCCACCGGAAGAAAGCGAAGCGTCAATCTGTACGGAATCCGCGGTACAGGTAAGGGATGGCACGGGCAGAACGGAGTCTGCCGGCGGGGTAAAATTGCCGGCTATATTCAGGGTATCGGTGGCGGTACAGCCGTTTTGCGGATTCAGGACGGTTAAAATATACAGGCCCGCCGAGTCGATCGTTACCGTTTGGGTATCCGCGGGGCTGGTAAAATGACCATTCGGGGTTGTCCAAAGGTAGGTATAAAGAGAATCGGCGCTTGTTGCACGGAGCGTAAGGGCAGGTGTTACACAGTTCAGGACGCCGGGCGCCCCGGCAGTGGCCACGGCGGGCGGCAGGGAATCGGTGGGGATCACGGCCACGCTGGCCGATGCCGTACAACCGCTCGTTTTGTTTGTAACGACGAGGAGGTATTGCCCCGGCGCATTTATAGCACAGTTGTTCAGGGTATTATTCCCCGATACAATGCCAGGCCCCGACCAGAGGTACGAGAAGTTATTCCCCGTCGAACTGCCGGCGCCGCTTAAAAAAACGGTGTCGGCGGTGCAGGAAAGGGGTCCCGGCGCGCTGGCAGCAGCCAGGGCGGGAGCCAGATTTTGATTGACCACAACCGTGGCGGTCGCGGTGCAGCCGCTCGCCGTATTCGTCACCAGCAGCGTGTACTCGCCCGGCTGGTTGACCAAAGGCGTCAGCGTGCCGTTGCCCGAGACAACGCCGCCGGACGGTTGCCAGTCGTAACTGATCACGCCGCCAACCGACGAACCCGTGCCGTTGAGCAGTACGGTGGTATTGGCGCAGCTGAGTTGAGCGTTTACCGCGGCTTTGGCGGTCACCTGCAAGGGGTCGGGTTGTACGTTTATGGACGCTGTTTTGGTGCAAATGCCGTTTCCGGTGTCGAACGAAACGGTGAGCGTGTATACGCCGGGTTCATTTACGGTGGGCGTGGGCGTGTCTTCTCCCGAAATAATACCGGGCCCGCTCCAGGAATAGCTGTATCCCGGCCCCGAGGAGGAACCGCTGCCGTTGAGCACGATGCCCGTTTCTGCCGCGCTGCAGGGCAGGATGACGCTGGACGGCAACATGGCCTTGACCTGGGCAACGGATACGGTCACCTGGTCGGACTCGGTGCAGGCTTTTGCCATAAAAATATCGTCGAGGGCAAAATCATCGCCAAAAAGGCCATTCCCGCTGCCGCTGATATCGAAAATACACAGGTTGGCGCTGGTGCTGGCGCCGGAAAACCAACTGGCCGTGAACTCCTGCCATACGCAGCCGAGGGGTTGGGCGTCGAAGGGATCGCCGGCGTCGGCGCCATTTACCCTGAACTGGAACACCGGCGGGGAAATGGGCGAACACAATACCCATGCGCTCATCACGTACCACGTGTTGGCCATAACGGGAATGTTTTGGCACCAAACCTGTGAATTCGACCCGCCGGTTCCGTTACAAAGCATCATGTAGCCCGTGCCGTTGCCATACGTGTGGTCGTCGCAGGGTGGAAAATTATCCAGTACAACCGACGGCGAGGTGGTGATCACATAAGTGCCGGGGAAAATGGGCGTCGGGTTGTAGGAATAGGACGAGCTAAAACCGGTATTACCCGCTTCAAAACCGGGATTGGTCACCAGATTGGGCGCCGAGGGGTCCACAGCCGCCGCGGTGAGGGTGTACGTGACCGTGTTGTTGACCGTGGCCGTTGGATTCAGGAGCGCCGGGTTATTCAGTCCCGTGGCAGGCGACCATCGGAAACCGATAAAGGGGCCGGAAACACTCCCTTCCAGCCCGGTTGTGCCGCCGGGATTACAGACAAATTTGTCTGGCCCGGCATCGACATTGATAGGGCACTGCGCGGTCAGAACAGGGGAAAATAATCCGTCAAAGAGGATGAATAGGGCGAAAATACGGGTAAAAAGAGACATACTATGGCAGAAACCGTTCGGATGATTCGGTTGCGAAGATAGTATTTTTCTCCTTGCGGGCTTCCCGGCGAGGTATTTTCGTGCTTAAAGCCCTGGGAGCACGGAAGCGCCCATTTGGCTTAAAAAAGAGGGTAGCCTGGGCTCATTGGTTATGCATAGCCGGGGCTCGGCGGTATCGCGGTTGTTCAACCACCCCAATTAGTGTTCAGAGGCCATCCCGCCTCAAATTTGACCAAAATTTTAAGCGAAATGAGTGCTCTGAGGTTTTAAGTCAGCGGCATTGCCCTGAAGGGGATTGGATGGCTTATGGGCCAACGGGAAGGGGAACCGAAGATTACACCGCGACACTCCTGATTGAACATTGGTCATTGAACATTGGTCATTGAACATTTCAAAAATTTAAAATTAAAAATTTTTGAAATGTTCAATGACCAATGTTCAAGTAATCAATCGCCCGGATTACGGCTGCGCTCACGGCCCTGCCGCCACCATCTTCCGGGCCTGTTTGCCCTTCGGCGTGGTCAGTTCGTACCACAGCATGCCGCCGGTGCCGAGATCGCGCAGGTAAACGGTTTCTTCATGGTAGCCGGCTGAATAGGTGCCGTCGATGCGGAACAACTCACGACCGGTGATGTCCAGTACGCGGAGTTGCGCGTCGCAGCCTTCGGGCAGGAAGAATCCGATCACGGTGTGATCCTCGAACGGGTTCGGACGGTTCTGGAACAACACGGCTTTCAAAATCTCCGGATCGGCATTGTCCAGACCCGTGGTCACATCCGGTTCGGTAAAGATCAGTTTCAGATCGCCCGTGGCGTGTTCGACGGTGTAAGCTTCCGGCGCCAGCGTTTTGGGTTTGAGGCCCAGTACGTCGTGCAGCCAGGCGCCGCTTTGCCGGGCGCTGAAGCGCAGGGCAAATGCCTGTTCGCCTTCAGCCAGCGTTTTGCCGAACGGATCAATCCACACGTGGCGGATCTCGCCGGAGGCGGCGTTGTACAGGCCGAAGTTGCCGTTCACGCTCAGTTTCAGCGCGTCGGAAAGCGGTTCCACACCGAGCAGTTGCAGCTGCGCCGTATCGAAACGCAGGGCCATCTGATAGGCGCCCAGGTTGTTGAATTGCGAAGCCCGGAACACCACCAGCAGTTCTTTACCCGCTTCGAGGCGCTGATCCTGTATTTTCCACAACAAAGGCTGGTCGTTCACCGGATGCAGCAGCGGATCGCCCGTGGCATTCACGTCGCCCGTTTTGATGCCGTAGAAGTCTTCGCCCACGGCATCGGCTGTCACGCCGCTCAAAACGCGGGTAGACGGAATGGGCGCCGAGAACGGGTTGGCCGGCGGAATGTAACCCAGCGAATACGGCGTATTGGCCGGCGTCGGCACAAAGCGCCAGGGCGTATTCAGGAACCAGGCCAGCGCGCTGGAACTGCCCAGTATCGCCTGCCGGATGATGGAGGCGTCGAGCGTGGTAATGCCGTTGCTCTGGTTCACGTCGGCGGCGATCATCTTGTACGCATCCGGGAAGGTGTACATACCCACGATGTATTGCTGGATCAGCAGGGCATCGAGGGTACTGACGCCGTTCATCGGATCGGCAGGCGGCGCGGGTTTGGTGGGCGTGATCACAAAATTGGTTCCCGAACCCGCGATGAGCGTGTAGGAGCCATCCGCCGGCGTGGGACCGTCGGTATCCGTGTCGTCGCCGGTGAGCGCAACGGTGCCGTCTTTGACGCCGGTCATGTCCGTATCGTCGCCTTCCCAAATCAGCGTACCGCTGATCTGCAGGCACTCGGTTACCGTCACGGTGAACGTACAGGAGGTGGAATTGCCGTTCACGTCGGTCACAGTCCAGGTCACGAGCGTTTCGCCTTCATTGAAGGGCACCCCTTCGAGTGAGCCTTCGCCCGAGCCTTCGGTAGCGCCGGAGAGGGTGTAAGCGATGCCCTCCACGCCACAGTTGTCCGATGCATCCGGGTCGAGCGAAGCATCGTCGGGCGTGTGCGTGCAATCTTCACCGTTCGGCTCGACGGTCAGGTCGGCCGGGCAGTCGATCTGTGGCAGCATGTTGTCCACCACGGCAATCGTCTGCGTGTGTATGGTCGTATTGCCGCAGTCGTCCGTCAGGGTCCAGGTGCGTATGATCACGTATTCGCTGGCGCCGGGGCCGGGTTCGGTTTCGTCGCCCGGCACCGCTTCGATGTCGCCGGAACAGTTATCATCCTCGTCGGTCACGTCGCCCGTGTTTGCCAGGCTGACGGAGCAGTCGGCGTCGAGTTCGAGCGTGATATCCTGCGGTGCGGTAAAGGTTGGCGCCTGGGTATCGTAAACGGAGATGATCTGCACGCAGATGGTCGCGTTACCGCAGGCATCTTCGCCGCGCCAGGTGCGGGTTATCCGCAGCAGTTCGGGGCAATCGCCGGGCTCGCTATCGTCGTCAAAAGTCACTTCTACGGGTTCCGTGCCGCAGGCGTCCGACGCCGTGGCGCTGCCGAGCGACTGATTTTCGGTCGGATCGGTACTTTCCGTACAATCGACGGTCACGTTATCCGGGCAGCTGAGCGCCGGGGGCGTGTTGTCCAGAATTTCG
>JAKLJF010000322.1 GCA_023151335.1 Thermoanaerobaculia bacterium
TTATTTCACCTGCTTCCGCGGGTTATTCCGGTCGAGCACTTCATCCACCAGGCCATAAGCTTTGGCTTCTTCGCCGCTCATCCAGTTGTCGCGGTCGCAGTCTTCTTCGATGCGCTCGTATGGCTGTCCGGTATGATGCACCAGGATGTCATAGAGCGATTTTTGCATTTTTTTGATCAGTTTGTACGTAATCTCAATGTCAGACACCTGGCCCTGCGCGCCGCCCATCGGCTGGTGGATCATCACATGACTGTGGTACAGGCAGCTGCGTTTGCCTTTGGTGCCGGAAGCCAGCAGCACGGCGCCCATGGAAGCAGCGAGGCCAGTGCAGATCGTGGCCACGTCGGGCGCCACGTATTGCATGGTGTCGTAAATGCCCAGCCCGTCGATCACCGAGCCGCCGGGGCTGTTGATAAACAACTGAATGTCGCGTTTCGGGTCGCTCGATTCAAGAAACAATAGTTGTGCCTGGATGACATTGGCCACGTATTCCGTGACTGGCACGCCCATAAAGATGATACGGTCCATCATCAGGCGGCTGAATACGTCCATGGCCACGACGTTCATCTGGCGTTCTTCAATAACCGCGGGGGTAAAGGCCCGGATATTGGGCACGCTTACCGGCGTGGTCGTATTGACGTACTTTTCAAGGTGCATGCCACTCATGCCAAGGTGTTTGGTGGCATACTTCATAAACTCATTTTTGTCGAACATAATAAAGATTTTTTTTGAGGCAAGTATAACAACGTTTTCAATCGAAGGTTAAAACACAACAAAAGGGAACCGGACTGCTCGAAGTACGCTGGTTTTTCAGGGACGAACGACTGTTTATAGATTACAAAGAGCGAATGACGTTTGTGGAAATGTTCAACATTTTCGTCGTTTCGTCATTTCGTCATTTCGTCATTTCGTCATTTCGTCATTTCGTCATTGAGGGGGTCGCAAATTACGAGTCGTCAGTCGGCCATTTGTTCTTGTTCGGCTTTTTTGGTAATGGCGTCGAGCGTTTGGTGGAATACTTCGGAAGTGACAGGGGTGTCGTTTAACGTAACGAGTTCGCGGATGGCCTGGAATACTTTGTCCGTTTCCAAGTCTTTGCGGGTTTTTTCCACGTCTTTTTCATCCTGCATCAGCCGGTCGACGCTGCTGTTGATGATATGATCGGGCAGGGCTGCCTGGAAATATTGCCGCACTTTGTTGGCGTATTCCCGGCGCAGTTCTTCTTCGGTGACTTCGATAGCAAACTGTTCTTTTAAGCGGTCGCGCAGGATCGACCAGCGCAGGTTTTCGGCAAATGCCGGGTATTCGGTTTCAATTTGTTCCGGTCGAAGGTCTTCATTATTCGATGCCAGCCAGCGTTTCAGGAAAGCGTCCGGCAGGTCGAAATGGTTCAGTTCCATCAGGCGGGTTTGGAAATCACGCATCAGCAGGGCGTTTGACCGCACTTCGTAGAAGCGTTCAATTCCTTTTTTCAGTTCACCGATCGCCTCTTCGCGGTTATTGGCGTTGCCACCAAAATAATTTTTGAAAAACTCCTCATCCAGATCGGCAATATCTACGCGCGATACCTCTTCGATCACGCCGTCGAACCAGTCGCCCACGATGCGCTCGTCTTCTTCCGGCAGGTTGAGCAGGTATTTACGGTACATGTTGTCTTCTTTGTGGTTTTCGAGCAAGCGGTAATTAAACCGGATGGTATCGCCTTTTTTCTTGCTTAAAAACTCGTTTTTAAGCGCCTCATCGGTGATATTGTCCACATAAATGGTCATCGTGGTTTCCCAGCCGCCCTCCTTGATTTGCGCGCCGTCCAGTTCCCTGGCATTTACGCGCAGGATGTCTTTCCCCTGGATATCATCTTCCGGGTTGCTGCGTTTGCCCATCCGTTTGCGGGCATATTCCAGGTCTTCTTCGGCCAGCTGGTCGAGGTTGGAAATGGTGAGCCGGTCGAAAGACTGGCTTTTGTCTAATCCCTGGATTTCAAAATCCGGCACGAAGCCGATTTCGTAGGAAATGGCGTATTCCTTTTCCGGGTTATCCACTTTGAAAGAATAGCGCTGTTGGTCTTCCGCGGGTAAAGGCTGGCCCAGTATGTTCAGCTTGCTTTCGCGGAGATATTCGTACAATTCATCCGACAACATTTTATTCAAAATATCGCCGAATATGCTGGTACCGAACATCCGTTTGATATATTCCATGGGCGCCTGGCCTTGCCGGAAGCCTTTGATCGCGGCACGGTTGCGGAATTTTTTGAGTTCGGCGTCAATTTTCGGTTTGAGGTCCTCCCGCGTAAGGGTCACGGTGACCATAGCGGAGGTATTATCGAGGTCTTTTCGTTCTACGTATGGCATGATTTTCGAATATGAAAGGAGTGCGGGCGGAGGGACTCGAACCCCCATGCCTCTCGGCGCCAGATCCTAAGTCTGGTACGTCTACCAATTCCGCCACGCCCGCTTCAAGAAAAGGAGTGCAAAAGTACGCTGTTTTCCTGTAAAACAAGGCGTTGTTTTTGGGAAAAACCGTTAACAAGCCTCAAACGTTCTTGGCAGTCCAAAAGTTAGCGGTAATTTTGTTAAGATCAAAACAATACATGCAGGAGAAAACATGACAACGCAGGGGAAACAACCGATCATTCAGGACGAGGATACGGCGCTGATCCAGCGCGCGTACCGCAATCTGCTAAAGGCCATGCCTTCGCCTTTGAATGCCGAGGATAAACAAAATATCCGGGCGGCATTCGAGCTGGCTGCAAGGGCGCATCAGCAGCAACGCCGCAAATCCGGCGAACCTTATATCCTGCATCCGATCGAAGTGGCCCGTATTTGCGTCCGGGAAATTGGCCTGGGCCCCACCGCCGTGGTGTGCGCCCTCCTGCACGACGTGGTGGAAGATACCGACGTTTCGCTGAAGGAAATTCACGAACAATTTGGCGACCGGGTCGCCCTGATCGTAGACGGCCTCACCAAACTCGACGGCCTGCATGATTCCGAGAGCCCCCAGGCAGAAAACCTGACCAAAGTGCTGCGCACCATGTTGTCGGACGTGCGGGTGGTGCTCATCAAAATGGCCGACCGCCTCCACAACCTGCGTACGATCAAGAGCATGGCCCAGCACAAACAGCTCAAGATCGCCGCTGAAACCAGTACGATTTATGCGCCCCTGGCCCACCGGCTCGGCCTGTACAAGATCAAAAGCGAGTTTCAGGATATTTGCCTGAAAATCACACACCCCCAGGAATACCACGAAATAGCCGACAAACTTGCTCAAACCCGGCGTGCCCGCGAGCAGTATATCGAAGAGTTCAAACGCCCGCTACTGGCCGCGCTCAAAGAACAACTCGGCATCAACGTCCGGATCATCGGCCGCCCGAAAAGTATTTATTCGATCTGGAATAAAATCCGCACCAAACAGGTCGACTTTGAAGACATCTACGACCTGTTTGCCATCCGGATCATCGTGGATGTACCCGCGGAACGTGAAAAAACGTACTGTTGGCAGGTGTACGCGATCGTTACTGATTTTTACAAACCTATCCCGGAACGCCTCAAAGACTGGATCACCAACCCCAAGGCCAATGGGTACGAATCATTGCACACCTCCGTGGTCGGGCCGCAGGGCCGCTACGTCGAGGTGCAGATTCGTTCCGAACGCATGGACGACATCGCCGAACGCGGATTCGCCGCCCACTGGAAATACAAGGGGGTGCGCGGCGTGGGCAGCAACGTCAACGTATTTGAAACCTGGCTGAACCAGGTGCGCGAAACCCTCGAGAACGTGGGCAGCGGCAGTGCCATCGAGTTCCTGACCGACTTCCAAAGCAACCTTTTTTCCGAAGAAGTACACGTATTTACACCCAAAGGCGAAATGCGCATCCTGCCGGAAGGCGCCACCGCGCTCGACTTTGCCTTCAGCATCCACTCCGACATCGGTTGTACCTGCCGGGCCGTGAAGGTGAACAACCGCGTGGAACGAATCAACTATAAACTGCACAACGGCGACCAGATACAGGTCATCACGGATAAAAACCAGCGGCCCAGTGAGGATTGGTTACAATATGTCATTACTGCCAAAGCCAAAAACCGGATTCGTGCGGCACTGAAAGAAGAAAAACGGCAGCTGGCCGCCCTGGGCCGGGAGATACTGGAACGCAAACTGCAAAACCTGCACAAAGTACCCGTGGAAGAAAATGCCGATATGCTGGCCAAATGGTTCGGTTTCCCAAACCGGCTGGAATTCCTGAGCGCCATCGCCCTCCAGCAGGTAGAATTATCCGGTCTGAAATCATTTCGCCCCGACGGCACGAGGCTGGTGGAAATCGAAGGCGAAAAAGCCCCCGGTTCCAACGATATCGAACCTAAACCCGGCGACAGCCCGCAAACCCCCAAACCGCTCAAACAACCGGGCAAAGCCGACGTATTTATCAACGGCGAGCCGGGTACTTATTACGCCTACTCTTTCGCCACCTGCTGCAATCCCGTTCAGGGCGATCCGATCTTTGCCTACGTGGGCGCCAAAGAAGGCGTGAAAATACACCGCACTACTTGCCCGAATGCCCCTTTCCTCCTGGCCAACTACGAATACCGGGTGCTGAAAGCCGAATGGGGCGCCACCGTAAAAGCCGACTTTATCGCCACCATCACCGTCACCGGCATCGACGCCGGCCCGGGCGTTATTCAGCAACTCACCGACCGTATTTCCAGCCTCGGCATCAATATCCGATCCTTTTCCATTACCGGCGAAGGCGGCTACTTCGAAGGACGCATCTCGTTGGTCGTATCGAATACCGATCAGTTGAATCAGGCGATCATGGCGCTGAAACAGTTCAAGTTTGTGGCTAATGTGAGCCGGATGGAGTAGAATATCCTCTGCTTTTGTGTAATCCGGCTAATTGCCTCATCGTTTGTCTTAAAAAGATATGACAAACCGACAACTTACCTACCCGCTTGCCCTTGTACTGTTTGTAGCCGCTGTTGTTTTTTCCTGTAAAAATGCCTCCGCTCCCGAAAGCGCCGGGCGATCTGCCGAACCACCGGCGCCAACGGCTGCCGAAGAAGCCCCGTTAGCCGGTGCACAAGATGCAAAAGGCATCGCGGGAATACCCGATCTTCAACCCGCCTTTCATTCCGGCGCGACAACAATCACCCGTTGGGATACGCTGAAAAAACTGGTGCGCCGCGCCGAGGTGCGTTTCCGTACCCCCGATGTACTGCAAACCACCCTGGCCATTGAAGACATCGTCCGGCAAAACGGGGGATTTATGCTCGACGATAATCTTACCCAAACCCTGCAAGAACAACACCTCACTGCTATAAGCCGCGACTCCTCACTGGAAACCAGCATCTTGCATATTGAAAATCATTTGTTGTTCCGGGTGCCTTTTGCCCACCTCGATACAACATTGAGGGCTATTGGGCGCTGGGCCGAATTGCTGGATTACAGGCGTATCCACGCCGAAGACAAAACCCTGGCCTGGCTGGAAGAACAACTGGCCGAACTGCGCAACCGCCAGTACCAGGCCCGCATCGAATCGGCTGCCGCGCAACCCGGCAGTAAACTCGATGCCGTAACCGGCGCCATCGATAAATCACTGGCCGGCCGTGCCGCTGCCGACGCCGCCCGCCTCGAACAACTGCGATTCGAAGACGCTGTGCAGTTGAGTACCGTGCAGCTTGACCTATACCAACGCCCGGTGGTGCGACGGGAGATGGTCGCCAACCTGAAACAGGTGGATTCCTGGCGGCCGGGTTTTGGCAGCCGGCTGGGCGAGGCGTTTTCGGATAGCTGGCAGTTCCTGCAGGATACAGTACTTTTTTTGATCCGTGTTTGGCCGCTGTTGCTCATTGGCGCGTTGGCGGTTTGGTTTATCTGGCGCCGGAAAAAGCGTGGCCAATCCAGGACAATACCGGAAACCCGGTAGCTATCGATCATTAATTTTTCCAGCTTTTGTGTATTTTAAAGCCATCCAACATCCCTTCGCCGCTTTCGATTTTTTCATTTTCAAAAACTGCTGCCAATGAAATACTTTCTTGTCCTCCTGTCCGCCCTGCTGCTTTCGCTCATGGCTTTTACCCCTAAAACC
>JAKLJF010000323.1 GCA_023151335.1 Thermoanaerobaculia bacterium
GTTTGCCCAATCTTCCAGTGCCGCCTGGGCAGGCGCTATCCCGTTGGGTATTTCTTTCTTCATGGTATTATTATTTAGTTAGATCGTTTGACAGGGCGAAAAATAAGGCCATTCCGGAAATATCCTAAGCAGCATTAAGGGATTGATTTTTATCGTCCGGCGCGGCATCTGTGATCTGTGCAAAATACATCCGCTCAGTCATTTCGCGATTTACTCAATAAATCGGCAGTCTGCACAGCCATTTTTGACCGGGAAAGGTGGTTCCCGGAATTTTGCGCCATCATAATTCACAACTGCCAAAGAAAAACGATGGCAACAAAAAATTTTTTAAGCAATGAAACGATTCAAGTTTTTTTTAGCCCTCTCGATCCTGGTTACTATGGTCTGGTATTCCTGCAAGCAAGACCTCTACCTGCCAGAACCCTCAAAAACGGAAGATCAGGAAATTCTCGATTTTCTGACCGCTCAGGGTATCGACCTGAATGATGTGGAAATCCTCGACAGCTTTGTGGTGTACCAGGACGACGCCGGCTGGGACAAGGCGGCATTATTGCGAAATATCCGTGAAGGCGCTGATCCGGTTTATGAGCTGCCTGCTTATCCAGACAGCGCCGTGTCGGATCGCCAACGCGGTATCCCGAACGCCAATCTCCTCGATGCCGTGGCGATCAACCGCGTCAACAACCTGAAGTATTACATCCGCGGCAGCGTGCAGAGTGACTGTGGCGCGGGTTGGGTAACCGCCATCGGAGAGGCCATGAATGCCTGGAATACGGGCATTACCAACAGCCGCGTACATTTTACCCAAACCATGATCTTATCGCAGGCCGATATCATTGTCGGTTCCGACAATGACATGCGCATGCCATCCGACCGCCGCAATCTCCCGTCCAACGTAGTTGCCAGGGCCGGCTTTCCGGACGATGAAGAGGGCCGCCCGTACAAATACGTTTCAATCAACGACGCTTACAGCGGGTGGAGCAGCAAAATGAAAACCATCATGCACGAGGTGGGGCATTGCCTGGGCTACCGGCATACCGGCACGCTGGACGGGCAACACATTCCGGGTACGCCTTCACAGGATGAGCATTCAATTATGAATACCGGTGATAACATGGCGCCTTATTTTACCGCCGGCGATCAAACGGCCGTGCGGCGGTATTACCCGCTCAATATGGGCCCGACCCCACCCACGATCGTATCCGCTACCAATGTGGGCAACGGCGTGGCCCGTATCAAATACAGCAATCCGCTTGCCGCCACCAATCCGTATTCCTGGGTGTTGGTGCAAAAATTCACCACCAGCGGCGTTTTTATCGAAAGCAAATATTTTCTGTCGGATTACCCGGATGGCAACGGCGTTTTCACTTTGTATTGGTACAACAACATCCCGGGGCAAACGTACAAGTTCCGGATAGCCGGGTTAAATTTTAGGCGGGATGCATCCACCAACTATAGTGGCTACGTGACGGTAGGTTTGTAAAAACATTTGCCGGATGACCCCTGAGACAGGAATTCATCCCCATTATTTTGCCCGGCTGCTGATTCAGTATCCGGGCAAAATAATTTTCGCCCATGTGCTTCAAAAAACGGATGCACCCTTCCCCTTTTCCAGCCGGTATATTTTCTTTGCCGCAAGTAAATATGCCGTAAAGACAATCCTATCATAAAATATAGAACAATGAAACCTTCCGTCTTCTTTACACTGCTTTTGTTACTGTGTTCATTGCCAGCCAGACCACAGCAATCGTACAATATCACGTTTACCCACGCCGACAAAACGGTGTACGGCACGTTTTCCGTGCCGGCTGGCAATGGCCCTTTCCCGACGATCATCCTCAACCCCGGCAGCGGCGCCAACGACCGCGACGGCACCCTGCAACTCATCGGGGGCAACGTGGCCTGCCTTTATCCCGGTTTGCTGAATGAAACGCTGAAAACCTACAAGGAACTGGGAGAAGCGCTGGTTGACTCCGGCTACGCGGTGCTGCGTTACGATAAACTGGAATATACTTACCCGACCACGCTCGGCGTCATCACTTTTCACAAACTCTGGCTGCCCGTCGAAAGTGCCATTGATTACGTGAAAAGCCGGGCCGACGTTGATACTGCCAATATCATCCTGATGGGCCACAGCGAAGGATCTGCGCTCATCCCGTTTATTGCTAAAAGCAGAAATGACATAAAAGCGCTCATTTCACTGGCCGGCGCCCGGACGCCGTTCGACTCGCTGCTCGCTTACCAGTTGGTGTACATTGCCCAAACCTGCGGCGGCAACGTACCGCAAACCCAACTGCAGGCCAACCAAATTCTGGCCTATTTCAACCTGATCCGGAAAAACCAATGGAATGCCGGCACCCCCGCCCTGTTCGGCGTGCCGGCCAGCGCCTGGTACGACTACGTGCAGGCTACCGACCCCGTGGCCGACAACTACAACAGCTGCAATCTGCCTACGCTTTTTATTGGCCTGGGGCTCGATATCAACGTACCGCCCGCCGAATTGATCAGGTTTCAAAATGAAGTAAACATTACCCAGGATTTCTGGAGCCTGCCAGGGCTGATCCACTACATGACGCCTGCCAACGATCCGCATATCTCCGAAGCGCTGACCGATACCATTATTTACTGGTTGCGCAAAAATGTGCTCACCACCGGGGCCAGACCCGACATTTTGAATGAACCGTTTTTCAAGGTAAGCCCCAATCCTTTCATTTCAGATTTCAACATTATTTTAGAGAAGGAAAGGGTAAAAAATTTGGAGATTATTCTGCAGGATGTTTCCGGCAAGACCATACATAGGGAACACTACGAACAGGTAAGCGGAAAAATCCGTATCAATTTGCCCGGAGATTGTTCCCCGGGCATCTATTGGCTACAGGTAAATGCCGATGGGGGGTCTGCCGTACAAAAAATGATAAAACGCGGGTAATTCGTCCTTCCTGAACCGCTATTTTTATGCCTTGCTCCGCCAGGTTTTGTGCATGGGTAACGAGAGGATTACGTTTACGAAACTTTTAAAGTTTCGTAAACGTTGCCGGCACTGATGCACAAAACCTGGCGGAGCACGGTATAAAAAGAAACTGGAGGCAGTCAGGAACCGGTGTGATAACTATTCGGTTCAAAGAAACTGAAGTGCCAAACTAGTCATAACTTTGCCCCTTCCAATTTAGATAACATTAGCACACGCCGAATGTCCGATATCTTCACCAAAGTTCAGGAGACCCTCGCCGCCCTGGAAGCCGAAACCCCGTCCACTTCCGAGGCCCTGGAGGCTTTCCGTATCCAATACCTCGGCTCCAAAGGGCTGGTCAAAACCTTTATGGACGAAATGCGCAACGTGCCCAACGAGCGAAAACGCGATTTCGGCCAGTTGGTAAACGCCCTTAAGCAGCAGGCCGAGGCAAAATTCCAGTCGCTGAAAGCCGATTTGGAAACCCGCGCCGATCAGGCATCCGCGACCCAAATTGATCTGACAGCACCCGGAGAGCCCCTTCCGCTGGGCTCCCGGCATCCAGTGGCCGTCACGCTCAATCGCATTATTTCAATCTTCAACCGCATCGGTTTCGTAGTGGCTGATGGCCCGGAAATCGAGCACGACTGGTACAACTTTACCGCCATGAACACGCCGGAAGACCATCCGGCGCGTGATATGCAGGATACTTTTTACGTAGTGGATGCCCCGGGAATGCTCCTGCGCACTGATGACCACCCGCAAACCACCCATCCGGATTATGGCACCGGGACGGGTGTACCGCAACGAGACCATTTCGGCCCGTTCGCACGCCCAGTTCCATCAGGTGGAAGGGTTGTATGTGGACGAAGGCGTGTCTTTTGCCGATATGAAGCAGGTATTGTTGTATTTTGCACAGGAAATGTTCGGCGCGCCGAAAATCCGCCTGCGCCCCTCGTTTTTCCCCTTTACCGAACCAAGCGCCGAAATGGACGTCTGGCTCGGCACCGACACCGAAGAAAACTACCGCCTTACCAAGGGTACCGGCTGGCTCGAAATTCTCGGCTGCGGCATGGTAGATCCCCAGGTGCTCGAAAACTGTGGTATCGACAGCCGGACATATTCAGGTTACGCCTTTGGAATGGGTATCGAAAGACAAGCACTTCGTTTGTTCAATATTCCGGATATTCGCTTGTTGTTTGAAAACGACGTGCGCATGTTGCGGCAGTTCGCGGCATTTGTATAATATAAATGGTTCATTAAATATATCTGCTATATGCTCCTCGCTCTACTGGGTATCGTCCTTATTGTCCTGGCCGCCGGCTTTGCCAAATCGAACCCTAATCTGGCCAGCTTTGGAAAAATCGGACGTATCATAGGAGTAGGTCTGATCGCCATCGGTATATTGAGCTCCTGTCTGGTGCAAATATCGCCGGGGGAGGTGGGCGTTCAAACCCTGTTCGGTAAGGTACAGTCCGGCATTTTGACGGAAGGTCTCAATGTGGTAAACCCGATGGTCAAAGTCGTACATTTCGATATTCGCACCCAAAACTATACGATGACCGGCCTTCACGATGAGCAACAACAAATGGGCGACGACGCCATCCGCGTATTATCGGCCGATGGCCTGGAAGTACAAATAGACCTGACCATACTTTTCCGGGTGATACCGGATAAAGCGCCGGAAATCCTGCGCAATATCGGGCAGGGCTACCGCGACGTGATCGTGCGCCCCCTGGTACGGACCAAAATCAGAGACTACGCGGCCTATTACGACGCCGTCTCTCTGTATTCCACCAAACGCGACGAATTTCAGCAACGCCTCACCCAGGCTATTGAAAAAGAATTTAAAGAGCGCGGCTTGGTGATGGAACAGGTACTCATCCGGAATATAAATCTGCCAGAGTCAGTGAAGGCTGCCATCGAGGCAAAAATCAACGCTGAGCAGGAAGCGCAAAAAATGAAATTCGTGCTCGACAAGGAACGGCAGGAAGCCGACCGCAAACGCGTGGAAGCCCAAGGCATTGCCGATTACCAACGCATCCTGACCGCCTCCCTGACCGATAAACTCATACAGTACGAACAAATCAAAGTCCAGAAAGAACTGGTTACCTCCCCCAATGCCAAAGTGATTATCATGGGCAACGGGAAAAGCGCCCCCATTTTGATCGGACAATAATTTGGTTGTTGGGTTGATTAGTTGATTGGTTAATTTTAGGCACTGCCAATCAACAAATCAACCAGTCAACCAATGAACCAGTATGCAGTTATCCGCTGTCATCATCACCTTCAACGAAGAACGCAACATCGGCCGATGCCTCGATTCGCTGGCCGGTGTGGCGGACGAAGTAGTCGTGGTGGATTCCTTTTCCACCGACCGCACGGAGCAAATCTGCCGGGAAAAAGGCGCCCGTTTTATTCAGTATCCCTTTGCAGGACATATCGAACAAAAAAATTTCGCGCTCAGCCAGGCAAAATACCCCTATGTCCTTTCCCTCGACGCCGATGAAGCGCTCAGCGATACCCTGCGCCAATCCATACTGGCCGTCAAGTCCGACTGGCGCCGCGATGCTTATGCCATGAGCCGCCTGACGAATTACTGCGGCCAGTGGATACGGCACAGTGGTTGGTACCCCGACCGCAAAGTGCGGCTGTTCGACCGGCGCCGGGGCCGCTGGGGCGGCCTCAACCCGCATGACAGGGTGGAAATGGACGCCGGAACAACGTTGGGCATTCTGGACGGCGATCTGCTGCATTACAGCTATTATTCGGTGGAAGAACACGATGCCCGCGCCCGTAAATATGCTGTTATAGCAGCCCGGGCCATGCTGGACAGGGGCAGGCGTGGTTCCTGGTTGCGGGTGGCCGTAAGTCCGGCGTTTAAATTCATCCGCAATTACCTGCTCCGGCTGGGTTTCCTCGACGGCCGGGCGGGCTGGACGATCTGCCGCATGGCAGCCCTGGAAACATACTGGAAATACCGCCACCTCATTCAATTGGAAAAAGCGCAAAAGGTGGGGCAGCGGCAATAAAAAATCGGGGCGTACGCCGCGCGTCGCCCCGTTTTTTATAACAACCGGATGTTATCGTCTCCGATTAA
>JAKLJF010000324.1 GCA_023151335.1 Thermoanaerobaculia bacterium
GTTTTGAAGATTTGTACCGGGGTATCCGGGCAGACAAACTGACAGAAATAAACGGATCATTATTCGTCTCAGGCAGCAATTTCCTCCGGTGTTATAAAGGAATCGAATTGAAGTCGTCAGGGAGTTTTGCCGTCACCGGAAATGACTTTTTAGTCAAAGAACCCGGCGCCTGCGTGCTGCTTTCGAATGGCGCGACAGGCGCAGAGATTTCAGGCATGACTACTGGGTTCGATTTTTCCGGCAACAATTTTTATTACGACGGACAAGGTTTCCCTGACGAAATCCTCGTCGGCCTGCTTTACCTGTGCAACACTAATCAAAACTTCAATACCGATTTTCTCGTCACTGGGGGAAGTGTCAGGCAATTGCACGGGGAAAGTGACCCATTTAGTCAATTTATTCACCCCGCAGGCAATACTTTCTCCGGCGACCCGGCGACCAGCCTTTATTGTACCATCGTAAATAATGGTCTGGAAATTGACTATCATTTCTACAATGGCGACCCGGCGCAGGACCCCGGCATACCGGATACCACCAGTAATCAATGCGACATCACAGGGTTCAAAAGGGAGCCAGTCTCCCAACCCAACGGAAATTGTGCCGAGCCTGATTCGACCTGTTTCCCTTGCCCAGAAACACATCTTACAGAATGGAAAACGCGTTTTCTTGAAAACCGCCTGCAATGGCAGACCCAAAAAGCAGCTTTCCCTTATATCACCGATGAATGGCAGCGCACGGCGGCGGCTGATACTATCAGACACCTGCGCATCGGCATGAACCGGGATGGTAGCCGCATACTGATGCAGTACAGCCTCGATACCCTGGGCATCAACGTGGATTCCATTACCCGTTGGCTCGCCATGTCAGAAACGTATTCCACCGACCTGCGCTTAGCACGTCACCATTTTTTTACGGGCGATTACGCGGTGTTCGACAGTCTGTGGAGCCTTATATCGCCCAAGTATGAGATGGACGAAAACGAGGCGGACGAGTTTGAACGGCTCGGCGAAGTTTACGACACGCTTCGCGCCCGTCTTTCGGCCGGCGCGCGATTGGAAAAAATGCCGCAATCGACGCTCGAAACGCTAAAAAGCTGGGCCTTGAACTGCGATGAGTCGGGTTTTTTGTCTGAATTGATCTTGTGGAGAAACGGGGTGGAGCAAAGCCCCGATTGTTCAGGCAGCGGAAGCAGGCCAGTCATAACGATTTCTGATGCGGCAATTAAGGAGAAGGAACAATTCCTGAAAGTTTACCCTAACCCAGCCAACGGGACTTTGAATGTGGAATACCCGGGGCTTGTCGGACAAGGCACGCTGCGGTTGTGTAATCTTCAGGGGCGAACGCTCAGCGAAGGCGTACTTCCTGAACACTCCTCCCGCGTTTCCGTCCCGGTGAACCATCTCGCACCCGGCATTTACCTTGTCGAACTTCAACACGGACAGGGTCTGCCATTTCACGGGAAAGTAATCATCATCCGGTAAGCAAATTAATTATCTGTCAGGGTATTGAGTTCCACCTCAATACACTTTTTAGTTTTTTTATGCTTATGAAAATCATATTGTATATTTTTGTAATTTTCACTGAGTTTTACCTGCCAATGAATGGCCAGAGCACCTTCAACCTTGCGAGGCTCTTGCCATACCCAGAGGCGGATTTCAGGCATGTAATATTATACCATGATACTATTGCAGGCATTGGTATCGGCTTCAATAACAACATCGAATGGAAACAAGGTGTGGTAATAGCCAAACTCGATTCTTTCGGAAATGTATTAAATGCCAACATCATTTTGGATTCATTAGGAGATGCGATGGCCGTTGGCAAAGCCTGGGGAGAAATTATTAAAACAGCCGACGGTGGATATGCTGTCACGGCCGCGACAGTGGAACGGACGAGTGCCTTTCTAATCAAGCTGGATAACAATCTTCAAGTCGAATTCATTAAAGAATACCCCGACACGGTAAACCTGAGCAACTATGCCTACACCCTGTTGGAAACCCCGAAAGGCTACCTGTTATTTGGCGGTATTCAGCGTCCTGATTACTACGATGACGGGTTCATCCACCTTGTGGATAAACAAGGAAATACCACCTGGTTCAAATATGTGGCTTACAGCAATTATACCAACGCCGTACTAGATATCAAACGAGTGAATGATTCGGTATATGTTGCTGGGGTTGCCACACAGGCCAGTATCAACCCGCATACAGGGTTCGCTTCCTTGTTGTATTTTGACCTCGATGGTAATGAGCTCAATTACTGGGCGTCCGAACTTGAACCCAAGGAAGGTTATATTCGCAAGGTTATTCCTGCTATCGACGGTGGGATCATCTTATTTGGCGTCTATGTGGCAGATATTGTTAACGGCATCAAATTATTCCAGCCTACGGTGTCAAAATTAAATCCCAACTTTCAAACCGAGTGGGTCAGCCATTTTGGGAACATCAGGACGATAAATTCATATATCACGCTTTGGGACTTTGCCCTTACTTCCGATGGTAATTATGTCGGCGCGGGTGAGACGACGGTTAAGGACGGCGGTGACCCCACCCGGCGCGTGGGCTGGTTGTACAAATTTTCGCCCACAGGCGACAGCATCTGGGAACGCAAGGTGAACGCCCCGTTTTTGCCGCTGTACTACACCAATAGCGGCTTTTTCACTGGCGTTGGCATACTGTCCAGTGGCAGTATTGTGGCGGGCGGCACGGCCAACGAAGGCAACACCGATTACTGCTGGTTGGTGAAAGTGACCGCCGATGGATGCTTGGATACCTTGTTTTGTCAACCTATTTCAACTGTTGTATACCCTGACCAGGCTTTTGCAGGAGTGGAAATTTTTCCCAATCCTGCATCCTCCCGATTTAATATCCAGTCTCCTGAAGAAATCAGACATGTCGCGCTTTTTGATGCCTATGGCAAAATGATACTGGAACAACAAGGCGCGGGAAAGTTCTTAACTATCGATTTGCCGTCTTTGATGCCGATGGGTCTTTATGTTGTTGAAATACAAACCGAAGATCACGTAAGTGTTCGGAAGAAGATTTATATAAATAAATAGATTGCATAGAACTGTGTGCCCCTGGCTATATCCGATAAACGCGAAGGCTGGGGGCACTTGCCGTCCTAAAGTTCGATATTCATCCTGAACCGCATCCGAAACATCTCCGGTCTAACCGCCCGTCCCTTCTCCCCCCAAAGCCCAACCTTCTGTTCCTTCGCATAAGCCTGAATTTTCTTCAGCAGGGCATTACCCTTGGTGTTTTTCTGCTCTGCCCGGTACCAGGCCCAGCCTTTAGAGACGATGTACTGCGCCAAATCGAGCGAGTCGGTGTACCGGGAATTTCGATGTCGCGGGCAGCATTTCAGGATTTGTCGGTATTTTTCGGACTCTTATATTAATTCAAGATGGAGCAACCAGAACGGATTTTCGACCATGAGTTTTTCAACATGGTCGAAGATATAAAACAGATGATAAAAGCCGCCCAGTACCGCGCATTGCAAACCGTTAATCAGGAGCAAATCGCGCTGTATTGGAGCATTGGCAAGACCATCGTGGATCGACAACAGGCACACGGTTGGGGCAAAAGCATTGTCGAACGGCTCGCGGGGGAACTGCAACAGGCTTTCCCGAATACGAATGGGTATTCCTCCCGAAACCTTTGGCGCATGAAAAACCTGTATGAAGAGTACAGCAGCAGCGACCTAATTCTGCCACCAGTGGTGGCAGAAATTGCCTGGTCCCACAATATCATCATCCTTGAAAAGTGCAAAGACGAGCACCAACGCTTCTTTTATATCAAAATGGCTGCCCGTCACCATTGGTCAAAAACCGCGTTGGCCAATGCCATTGCAAGCCAATTGTGGGAAAATACGCTACTCAACCAGCACAACTTCGAAGAAACGTTGCCCGCTATACAGATCGAAGGCGCTGCCTCGGTCATCCGGGATGAATACACCTTCGGTTTCCTTCACCTGTCGGAACCATATACCGAAGCGCAGTTGGAACAGGCGCTTTTGAGTAATATCCGGGATTTTTTGGCCTCCATCGGTGGCGATTTCACGTTTGTGGGCAATCAGGTCGGGGTGACGGTGGACGGAAAACACTTTGAAATTGATTTACTGCTGTACCATCGGTCACTCCAATGCCTGGTGGCCATTGACCTAAAAATTGACGAATTTCAGCCGGAATACGCCGGGAAAATGAATTTTTATCTCACGGCCCTGAACCGGCTCTACCGAAAACCGCACGAACAGCCCAGTATCGGCATCATCATCTGCAAAAGTAAATCCCGGACGATCGTGGAATTTGCCCTGCAAGATGTCAACAAGCCCATCGGCATTGCCACATACACACTAACCGAATCCTTACCAAAAGAATTGTCGCAGTTTTTTCCCACGTCGCAAGAGTTGGCGGAGCGGGTGGAAGCGTTGACCAAAAATTTGAAGCGAAAACATGGCGATGGCAGACAAGCGGCGGAAGAATGAAAACAAAGTTTGGGTAAAGGCGGTGCTGAGGATTATAGAAAAGTCGGACCGGCACTACCGAAACCTCCTCCGAAACGTCTCCGGCCTAACCGCCCGTCCCTTCTCCCCCCAAAGCCCAATCTTCTGCTCCTTCGCATACGCCTGAATCTTTTTCATCAGGCTATTCCCTTTCGTGTTTTTTTGTTCCGTCCGGTACCAGGCCCAGCCTTTGGAGATGATATGGTGCGCCAAATCGAGCGTGTCAACCGCCTGCTCTGGATTTTTCACGGTGAAGAATATTTCACATACCGGGCGTTTATACACATCGGAATACCGGTACTTGATAAGCACCGTTTGGCCTTTGATGAGTTGACGGACGCTGTCGGCAGCGGCGCGGCCGTAGGGTTGGTCGAAGGGGATGACGCCTGGAAAACGCACTTCCGGTGCGTCCACGCCGTAGAGGCGTACCCAAACGGCGCTATCGGGTTTTTCAGCGTCTGTGAAAGAGAGTTTGTAACTGTCGCCGTCGTGAACGGCTTTAACGGTGACGGGTTGCAATTGCTGTGCGTTCAGGAAAATGGTCAGGCACAGCAGGGGCAAAAGGATAACCAGGTTTTTCATGGGTAAAGTGTTTTGTGGTTTAAAATTTCGTTGCAAATATGTAGATTAATTCTGAATTTTCTGAGGCAGTCAATCCACTTTTTTCACATATACTTCCAGGAGCCCTTTACAATTGCCAATTTCCTGTATTTCAACCTGGTTGTTGAAATCGGCTAAATATTCGCTCTCCTGGTCCGTCAGACCAAAATCCGCCGCAAATGTGAGCAAATCCAATAGTTCGCTCCGCCGTGGCCGGCCGGGTAGGGTGATATACGCTCTTTTGATCTTGGCAGAGATACTGTTATTCATCCCGGTGATAAATTCACGGGACAATTCAGGGTAATTGGGGATCAACTCTTCATCGAGATGTAACCGGACTTTGGTGCGCATGGAACTACAGATTATGAACACTGGATTGCAAACGTATAAAACAATAAGTTTTTAAAAAACAAAAAATTGAGAATAAAAAACAAATAATTTGTATTTTAAAATGAGCCATGCGTATTGTATTCTTTGCTCGCCGTATGGGTATTGAAGTTTTTCGCCATTCTATTTTAGCGTTTACATTCACAGGGCTAACAGCGTCTCTCCGAACTCCAAAACCGGCCGCATTCCGCACCCGGCTGCCGGTAACACAAACCCCGGTAAATCACCAAGATGCCTTTGGAGCAGCGTCAAATGCCCCTGAATATAACACGTCACATCAGCCTCCCGGATTCCTTCCCGCTCAAACTGAAACCGGTTGCGCGCCGCTTTGAGCGCTGTCTGGGCATCCGGACCATAAGCCAACACATACCCCGTGCCGCCCTCGGCAATGAGCCATTCCCGGCCAGGTTTGGGTTTTTCCACCGGATTTGCGACCCGGAAAAAGCGGTACTTGCCGCATTTGGCGATCTCCACGGCTTCCACTTCAAGATCGTGGCGTTCAAAGGATTCGCCGTTCCAAAGCCACCAGGACACGGCGTAGCGGGGTGATTTTTTATGG
>JAKLJF010000325.1 GCA_023151335.1 Thermoanaerobaculia bacterium
AATCCGGCCATTGACGAAGTATTGCGACAGGTTTTAAAGATGTTAAAACCTTTTGGTTCCATGAATATCCAGTTGCGGATGCGGGGAGGCGTGCCATACATCTTTGAATTTAATGCCCGTTGTTCAGGAACGACCGCTGCAAGGGCGCTGAGCGGTTTTAATGAACCTCAGATAGTGGCCGATTTTCTGTTGCAGGGAAAGAAGCCGCATTATCAAATTAAAAAGACCACCATTTTCAGATATTGGAAAGAATTGGTGATCAATGAACAATGTCTGGAAAATATAAAATCAAAAGAAGTTTGTTGTAATCCGGAGTTTACCCGTTTGTAATATGAAAGTGGTTGTTTTTAGCGACGTGCATGGCAATCTGCCGGCGCTGGAGCTGATGTTAAAACGTGAAGCCGGCGCAGACCGGTTTATCTGCCTCGGGGATGTGGTCAACTATGGCCCCTGGAGCCGGGAATGTGTGGAACTGGTACGCAGTTTGAAAAACTGCGTATGTCTGATGGGCAATCACGAAACCTACTTCCGGAACCGGAAATATGATGGCGTCCATCCCCTTCCGCAAAAATTCTTTGAGATTTGTATCCGCGATTTCGACCGGTTCGATTGGATAGAAAAACTACCCGAAGATTATCTGTTCCGGGACTACCATTTTGTACATACCCTCGAGGGAAAAAATATTTACCCCGACTCAACGGTGGAGATCGGCGAAAACTATTTCATCGGCCACTCACACCACCAGTTCTATAAAAGAATCCACTCGTTCGATCTCTATAATGTCGGCAGCCTGGGGCAAAACCGGAAGTATATTAATGTGATCAGCTACGCCCAATTTTTCCCGGAGGAAAGGACCGTGCAAATGCAGAACCTCATATACGACGAAAGAATACTGATCAATGAAATGAAAAGCAGAAAATATCCGGAGGAATGTATCGCATATTACGAAGCGAAGGAGCGGCTGGCGGCGCCGGAGTTTTTGTGGAATTGACAGGTCTGAAGCGCTTTCCCGGTCATATTTTCGCGTTTATGCTTATTGTTGTCCACGACGCCAGCCCCGACAGGAAAAGGGCGCCAGACAACTTGGCATCAGCCTTTGAGTGTCCGCAAATCCAACGCAAATCCCGGCAGCACATCCTCTCCCGATAACACCTGATCAAATCCGCTGATTTCCTCCACCGAGCCATCCGCCCGGTACACCCAGGCGCGTTCTTTGACGGGGTCGGTCAGCCAGACCAGCCGGACGCCGTTGGCGATCCAACCCTCGGTTATTTTCTTTTTCAGTTTGGAAAGCCGGTCGGTTTCGAAGCGCATTTCGATGACGAAATCCGGAAAAAAATAATATCATACTTTATGTTACGCACAGACGTGAAATTGGCATAAACTTTAAAATAACCAATCATGCCAGCCCCCCCCGCCTTCAACGCCAAGACAGTCATGCTGTTTGTACACCGTTCGTTGACCCAAAAAGTTCAGCGTTCGTTGCAAAAATCACATTCTAACCGCCCGATGCAAGTTATCCGGGGGTTGAGGCATATCGAATCGACGGCCAGCCCGGCCAGTGAAATACCCTTTGATTTTGATTTACTGATTACGGAAATCGATTCTTCTTTTTTTAGCCGCGGTGAATGGGCCGACTTTATTGCCGGACAACAGCTTAACGCTTTTATTTTGCCGCTTTGCTCCTTCAGGGTACCCATGCACCGGTCAGATAGTTTACATGAAACTTTTTCTCCTTCACCCGCAGAAAATAACCCCGGCAACGATTTGGAATATGCAGCCGGTTTTCCGGCTGCTGTTAATGGAGATTCCTTTACGTTACCGGGGTCAAAAAAGAAGGCCGGTACGCATCATAAAATGGCCATCTCAAATGAGGACAAGATCCGGTTCATCAGCACGAAGGAAATAATCATGTGCCAGTCCTTCAATAATTCATCTATGTTTTATCTGACTTCGGGAGAGCGGATGCTCATCTCAAAAACATTGAAAAAAACAGAGGCTTTTTTAGCAAAAATATCGAATAATAAATTCTTCAGAACACACCAGTCGTTTCTCATCAATTTGCGGCACATCAAAGAATTTACCAGAAAAGACGGCGGTCGTATATTACTGTCCAATCAGATGGAGGCCATTGTCGCGAGAGACAGGCGGGAGGAGTTGTTTAAACGCCTTCAGCAATATATATCTATCGGATAGTTATTTCAATATACGCGGGAGCAGTGTTTACGCGCACGGTAGCGTATGCTTCCAGATTTCCGTATATTGCTTTAATCCTGTATACGCCGGCCTCCACGTCAAAAAATGAAAACTCGCCGTTCGGGTCTGTTATGGCGGCGATATCCGGCGCGCGCCCGGTGCCGCTCTCTATGAGGACAACCGCGTCGGACAATGGATGTCTCCGATAATCCATTACCACCCCGTCTATAGTGTACATTTGCATAAAAAATGAAGTTTTCTATATTGATAATAATGGAATGGAACGCTGGCAATTCCGCATTTACCGTCCTTCGTCTCTCCAACGGATCAGGTTGTCCAGGATAGGCCGGATGAACCTGGTTCCGGAATTTTCTGTTGTTCCGCCATAGGTGTGGATACCCACGGCCACGCGCGCCCCGCTGCTGTGCCTGAAAAAAACCGGGGATCCGCTGTGCCCGCCCATCGTATCTATATCATAGTAGATCCGGCGGCTGGTCAGGCGACCCACCGGACGCGCGTGAAACCACTGTGTTCGCCCTCCTTTATCGCCGGGGTAACCGGATATATTCAAATACATGCCCCGCAACAGATCGGCGGTTGCTTCTGCCAGTTGGAAATAGGCCTGCGGATTTCCCATGTTTATCCTACAGTCCCTGGGTAAAATAATGGCGCCGTAGTCGCTGTCTTCGCTACGTGAATTTACCCAACCGGATACGGAACGCAGGTCGGTTGCCTGACATGATCCAAAAGGCGTCGAAGTGCCGTTCATGCCGGGCGTTACCGTTATCGATTGCGCCCATCCGCCGGCATTATGCAGGAACAAGTTATGCCCGGCAGTGATCAGCGTACGCGGCGAAACCAGCCAGCCCGTGCCGAGATAACGGCGGCCATTCCTGGCCTGAATCGTGAGCTGGCAAATATTTTTCCAGGGGATGGGGCGGGTATCCCGGATCAATACCCGGTCGTCTGTTCCGATGATGCGTTCCAGGTAGCCATCGCGGGCAACTTCTTTTGCTTTCTGAGGGTAACTCGCCACCCATGCTTCCAGCAATTGCCCTTCGCCTTCCTCTGCACTTTCCTGGTTACCAATGATCATGTGCGTGGTCATGTGTGGGCGGATCTGTTCTGCACTGTAGTTTTCCACATCCTCCATTCCCGGAAACCGCTGGGACACTACTCTGCCTGCGCCGGCGCCCGAGCCCCCCATATTCAGGTTGATCTGACCGGATTCGCTTGCACCAGGCTCCCCATTCATTTGACCCGCGACGGGTTTTCTGACTGCTTGGTGCTGATCGTCGACATTTTGGCCTGTTTCAAAGTTCATGATATAAAATTTTAGGTTTTAAACAAATGGTGAAATGGCATTACGCCGATCTTTTATTTCCTGTTGAAAAGGGAGAACAGCAAAAACATCTGCATAAAATTGTTTTGTCCGCCCGCGGTAAAACCTTTGCTGAATGCAGGCGAAAGCAGCAGCAGCATAAGCGGGTTATTGGCGTCGAAAGAGAGCCCTTTGTTGTTATTTAACAAATAAGGCAGGAGCTGATTGATGGAAAACTCGTATTCGGTATCGGAAACCGTTTTTTTGCCCAGGGTTGTATCGTCAAAGGTCAGCGACTCGACATTGGGCAGACCAAGCACGGCCGCCAGCATCTGGCTGTTTCTAACACCGGACAGAGAATCTTCCAGTTCCTTGATTTTTCGAAGCAGCGCCACGCGGTTGCCCGTGTAATTGGATGCGCGGATCAGCTTGCTCATTTTTTGCAATTCCGCGTAAACACGGCGGATCGTCCGTTGGAAAGACGCGGCAGAGACATAACCTTTGCCGCTGCTTTTTGCCACCTGCTGGCGCCGGCGCAGGTCGTCTGCTCCCTGGGCTTCGGCCATTTCCTCAAAGGAGAGGGCAAGCGCTTCTTCTTCGAGGTTCTCGAGATAAACCTCCCGGAAGTAATTTTCGTCGTAGTCAGTGAATTCCGATTCTGTTCCATTGCCAAACAGGGACTCACTTTCATAATTAAAATAGTTCATAACCGTTTTTTTGTTAAATGGTGATAGTTGCTTAATTGGGTGATTAATAGCGGGTTCTCACCCCGCCGCAGGAACAGCTCCCGTATTCGTCTTCATATTCATAATTGCTTTCCTGATACCAATCCGATTCTTCAAAGTATTCGTCCGACTCCCAGGATTCCGATGGGTTGGTATCAGCGGCGAAAAGTTTGCTGATCAACATTTCAGCGCGTTCCTGGGGGTTAAATGGATTGCAGCGAAATTGCCCTTTCGCGTCGGTCAGATAACTGAATTCCTGCCGGCCGCCAATAGTTTCGGCATTCCCGGCGGCTTTTTGAGCCAGGTAACCCAGCGCGTTCATATAGGCAGGAAAAGTGATATCATTCACTTCCTGCGCCCCGCCTTTCGAGGTTACTATCCTCGTGCCGGTGTTGCCGACCGGCTGGCCCGCGGTGTTGTTTATCAGGGTGCCGGCCAACGTGCTTAGAAACCGGGGATCCCGGATCATTCGGGACAGGTAATGAAGGGCGTCCTGTTGTGAAATGGACGACTGTTGGGAACTGGTTGTCGATGAAGCCAACCCTTGAGTGGGCGTACCTTGAATTTGTTGGCCTGGCGGCCGCGTCTGAGTCTGTTTTCGTCTGCGTTTCCGTTTACTAAAAAGGCTGCCAATGCCTTTTATCAGAGTTGGGGCCACGGCAGTAGCTATGCCTGTCAATAAACCGAAGAACTCCTCCGCATCCCTTTCTTGCATTTGATCAGCAATAGATTCCAACAGGTCGTTTAACTCCATATCGGAATATTCCTGATATTCTTTGGCCAATACCGAGCGCAATACATTGTTGTATTCCAGTAGTTCTTGGCCAGAAGGGTCTGAATGGTAACCGTTCATAATTTTCAGGTTTTAAACATTTGGATAATGTTGAATACCTGACAAATGTATCTGGAGCCTTTTTCACCGGCTTGGTTCCTTCGAATTGTGTGGGAAATGTTTAGAATTGGGTAGGGATGAATTAGAATTGGCGCATGAAGTATTTTTACCACGTTCCTCCCCCATCAAACCGTCGCTAACTTCCACCGCCCTTTCGTAAACAACCACAGCGTGAACAAACCCACGGAAGTTTCCGAAACGAACACCCCCCAGAATACGCCCGACTGCGCCCAATCCTGGGATATGGCCAGGAAATAACAAAGCGGGATCTGGATCAGCCAGAAAAAAACCAGGTTGATCAGAGTGGGCGTCCTGGTATCGCCCGCGCCGTTGAAGGCCTGCACCGAAACCATCCACCAGCCGTACACGAAATAACTGTACGACAGGATTTGCAGCCATTCGCTGCCGACGGCAACTACGCCCGCGTTTTCCGTAAAAATACGCATCAGCGATTCGTTGTACAGGAAATATAGCACCGATACGCCTACCAGGAAGATCATGTTGTAAAAACCGATTTTCCACACTGCCGACTCGGCCCGGTCGGGATTGCCTGCTCCGAGGTTTTGCCCGACCAGGGTAGCCGCGGCGTTGGATAAGCCCCATGCCGGCATCATGGTAAACATCATAATGCGTATGGCGATAGTGGAGCCGGCTACCGCCTCGCTGCCCACATTGGCCAGGATACGCATCAGGAAAATCCAGGAAGTCATGGCCACGATCATTTGTCCGACGCCGCCCAGGGAAGTGCGCACGATGTTGAGGATCACGCGGGCATCCCAGTAAAGCTGGGCTGACAGAACCCGTATGTGTTTGCCGCCTTTGAACAGCGTCCACAGCTGGATGGCCACGCCGACGCCGCGGCCAACCGTGGTAGCGATGGCCGCTCCTTCGATACC
>JAKLJF010000326.1 GCA_023151335.1 Thermoanaerobaculia bacterium
GGTTTGGGAGCGGGATTGTCGCTCCAGCGGGTATTATAAGTGGGGCGTTCTTCGCGCCGCGCGGCGACGGGTTTTTCCGGTTTTTCCGGTTTCGGTTTTGCCTCGGCCATTACCGGCGCCGGTGTCGGCGGCGTGGTGCCGGCCAGGCGGGTGTTCAAGAAATTCAGGATAATGAACACGCCCAGGGCTCCGGTCAGAATATCCAGCGCGGAGACAAAAAGCGGATTTATACTTTTATTCGTCATGACTCAACGTGTTGGGTGTGTAGGAGGCCTGCATGCGGCGCGCAGCCGGCCGTTTGAGTTGTTCGGCGCGTTCGAGCTTTGCATTGCAACGCACACAACGCAGGGCATGCAGTTCATTGGTCTGCTGACAGTTCCAGCACAGCTGCACCCCGGCTTGCGGCGCTGCCGCCGGCAACGCGGTTTCCGGAAGTTTGAAGTTGCAGTGGCCGCAGCGCGTCGAACCCGGCTGCGCCGTATGATTGCAGTTTGGACAAAGCATGATTTTTAGTGATGAGTGATGAGTGATGAGTTATGAGTGATGAGTTGTGAGTGAATAACTTATAACTCATCACTCATAACTGAATTTTACTGCCCCAGATAATACATGTACGAGATCCCGAATTGGAGGTTGCGGTTTTTCAGGCTGCCCAAGTCTACGTTGCGGAGGCCGTGCACGTAGCGGACGTCGAAGCTGAGTTCGCCGGTTTCGCGGATGAAGGCCAGTCCGGCGCCGATGTTGAGGCCGAAGTCGTAGGCTTTATAGTCGTCGTTGCGACCGCTGCCCATTTCGATGGTGTACTCTGCGCGATCAATTTGTGTAGCCACGCCGCCTTCCGAGGTGGGATATTCCACGGTCAGTTCTTCCGTGCCGCGGCCGTTACCCACTGCGAAAGAGAAGGTGGTACCTACGGAGACATATGCGCCGATATTGCCGCCACCGAAGTTCTTTTCAAAATTCAGCGGGATGTCGATGTAGTTCAGCATCTCCCGTTGGCGCAGCTCCACCACCTTGTAACCTTCCGGGTAGCCGAAGTCGGGACCGTCCCAGTATACGTTGGTTTCGCTTCTCAGGTTTCCGCCGCGTTGCATGAAGGCGATCTCCGGCTGGAAGGTGAAGCGGTTGCCCAGGTTGAACTCGGCGAAGGCCGCGAAACCACCGCCTACCCGCAGGCTGGCGTCGTAGATGTCATTGTATCCTTTCGACAATTTATAGGTGGACAACGACAGGGTAGGGCGTACACCCATACCGGTGAGCTGGGCGTTCATTTGGATGGCTACAGAGGCAAAAGCGAGCAGGAACAAAACCAGTTTTTTCATAATCAGGAATGTGTTTTTGTTAAAGAGTAAAAGTTGGTTTTGCCGGTTTGTGCAGCTGCCCCGGAAAGGGTAACCAGGGGGATGTTTTTTTAGGAAAATCCTAACAAATGAGATGGAGGAAGGGCGGGTTTCGTTAAAGAAACGCGGGATTTTTAACAAGCAGGGAGCGGCCGTCCCGTAAGAGGGATTTCTGTTCCTGAAGCCAATGAATATTTCGATAAAATAATAAAACCTTCCAGGTTTCAAAAACCCGGAAGGTTTTAAACGGTGAAGGAATAAACGCGATTCTGCCTTATTTTTACCAGCAGACACTTATGCGACAGCCCGGCCCAGGGCATCTTGGCCCCGGGTTAGTACTTTAAAAGGGCCTGGTTGTTCAAACCTGTTTTTGTTTGCATTTCCACCCAATAAAAACCGGACGTGAGGTTCTCTGCCGGCAAGTCTGTTTGGTAGGTGCCTGCGTTGAGTACGCCCAGGTCTTGGCTGTATAGTATCCTCCCGCCTGCGTTCAACACGCGGAGTTGAACCGGGCCAGGCGCGTCAAGGGAAAACGAAAGTCGGGTACGGCCCATAGTCGGATTGGGAGCAAGCAGGATATCTTTCAAGCCGCTGTGTTGCTCATGGATAGCGGTAGCAACGCTGTTCCATTTCAGGATGCGGCCCACACCCAATTCTGAAACGTAGAGGTTCCCTTGCCCATCTAGGGCAAGGGCCGAGCCCAGATCGAAGCCGTCGGCTACCACGATGCGATCGCCGTTGGGTTTTATTCTGGTTACTTTGGCGCTGTTCGGCGCATAATTAAAGATAGAAAGATCGAATTTACCCAATTGAAGTACAAATAAATCGCCGGTCACGGCATCCAGCGCCATATCAGTCAGGGTGGTGAAGCCGCCGGCATACGGTGTAACAACGCCGTCAGAGCTCACCGAATAAATAGTCGCGGCACTGTCGAGGAAAGGGAAACCGGTAAGGCCGCAGACGTAAAAACCGCCGCCAGGTTTAGCCAGTATGCGGGTGGGTACAGGGTCAATGGTTGGTGGTCCAAAAGGCAGGGGATTGGGAATATCCGGGAAGGTATCGAACACGGTCATTTGACCCGTTGGCTCCACCTTCACCACGGTATTCGCGGCGGCGTCGGCTATATACAGATTGCCTGATGCGTCGCGGGCCAGGCTGTAGGGATTGCTTTCCGTAAATCCATTTTGAAAAACAAAACCGGTGATGTCGAGGAAGGCCACACTGTCGACCGCGCTTTTCGGAGGCGACACGCCCGGAGTGAAACCGTTCAGATCGAACAAATAAACGCCACCTGCCAAGCCGCTGGTCACTGCCAATTGGTTGTTGGGCAGTGCAAGGGTATGCCAGGGGCCTACACTTTCCTGCGTCATGGTGTCAAAAAAAGAGGGCAGACCCACCACCACAGGCGCCAGGGCGCCGTCAGGCAATTGTACCGATACAGCGCCGTCGTCGAAGCCGTATCCCGATTCAACGACCCAAAGCCGTCCCTGGGCATCTACCTCCAATCCGGTGGGCAAGCGAAGGCTGTCGGCAATAACAGTGTAAGTTTGGGAGCGCAGCGCAACCCCGGAAAGGAGCAAAAACAGCAAGATAAAAGTTCTCATTATAAAAGAAGGATTGGTGATAAAACAAGGGTTGTTGCTCAAACCTGGGGCCGGTTGGGTTTTCCTGTCAAAAGTGGTATCATTTCAAAAAAGCATACCTGCGCCCATCTGCTTAAAGCATCTACGGAGATTTGGGTATTTTGGATTTCCATGCCATCTTTTCTACGGCTACTATTTTTTTATTGCAGGCAAAAAAGCATAAGCCTGGTCCGAGATTTTGGAAGTTTTGTGATTCTACAACATCTGCTTCCCCTACTTTTGCCCCGCGCCCAAAAAATTTCCACCCCCATGGTTACGTTTCTGCGGCGCACTGCACTAATATGGCAAACACCGACTGGTCAGACGAATCGCTCATCGCCGGCATTCAAAGCGGCGGCCCGGCGCGGGAAGACGCGCTGAAGCGGCTGTATCAAACGCCGGGCCTGCGCGAAGCGGTGATCCGCTACGTGCTGGATAACGGCGGCGACCGGCAGGATGCCCAGGATATTTTCCAGGAAGCCCTGGTATTGTTCGACCGGAATATCCGCGAAGGCCGTTTCGAAGGAAAAAGCGCCCTGCGCACCTACTTCGTGGCTATCGCCAAATGGCGTTGGGTAACGGTGCGGCGCCAGCAGGGCCGCTATGCGGAACTGTCGCCCGCGCACTACGACGGCGAAGTGGACAGTCCCGAAGCGGAAACCATCCGGAGCGAATACCGCGAGTTGTTTCAGGAAGCCCTGGGGCAGATCGGCGACCGCTGCCGGGAACTGCTGCGCCTGTACCAGCTGGATTATTCAATGGAGGAAATTGCCCGCACCATGCAATACGGCAGCGCCGATGTGGCAAAAAAAGAAGCCTACCGCTGCCGGATGCGATTCCGGGAATTACTGGAAAACCACCCGGAGTACGCGGCATTGTTGCAGCGGTTTTAGTCGTCATTAGGTCATTGGCCGTCATTGGTCGTCATTAATCGTCATTGGAGTCATTAGTCATTGGGTTCGTTCGTCAAAACCATATCAGTTTTTAAAAATCAATCATCATGACCCGCGCCGAGCAACGCTTCGAACAAATAGAACAGTACCTGCGGCGGCAGATGTCGCCGGAAGAGGCGGCTGCATTCGAAGCGGAAATGGCCGCCGATGCGGACCTGGCCGAGCTGGTACAGCAACACCGCCTTGAGCGGCAAGGCCTGGAACTGCTCGTCGAACGCGATCTGCTGGCCCAAATGCAGGCCTGGGACCGGGAAACAGCCTTGCTGCAATCGGTAGCGCCGCCGCGCCGCACTGGAGCGAGCCCATTAAAGGTATTGTTCCGGGCGGCGGCCATCGCGGCCGTGTTTGTCACTGCCTTTTTCGGATGGTGGTTGTTGCGCGACAGCGGCTCCGGCAGTGTGCCTGAAACAACTCCGGTAGCGGAGGCCCCGGCAAAAGACAAAAAGAAAAGCCCCGTCATCCGCAAACCGGCGCCTGCAAAACCTTCTGCGCCGAAAACGGCCCCGTACAAGGAAACGGAAACGGAGGATGGATTAGCCGGACAGGAGCAGCCCCGCCAAGCGGAAACGCCGGCGCCCATCGAAGAAATACCAGAAACGGCAACAGCCGTCGACTACGCCGCCCTAGCCGGCGAATTCTACCGGGAACGCGATTTTATCCCCCCTAAAGGCAGCAAGGGCGGCGGCTCTGCTTCCTACAACCAGGCGCTCGATAACTACCGCGACGGCCGGCTGGGAAATGTGATCACTCAGCTGAAACCAGAGATGAATCAGGGCGCCGACGCTTTGTTGCGCCGGGAATTGCTTGGACATACCTATTACAAGAACGGGCAATTCGAAGCGGCATTCGAGGAATTCCGCGCCCTCGCCGCTACCCGCCAGCAACCCTATGCCCAGCGCGCCGAATGGGCCATGGCACTTACCCTCCTGCACCAAATGCCAGCCAAAAAAGCCCTGCTAGACCGGGTGCTGGCCGGGATTTTGGCTGACCCGGGACACCCGTTTTACAGCCAGGCAAAAGCGCTGAAAAACAGAGGGTTGTGAGGGGGGGATTGGGTTTATGGGGGTTTAGAGGGTTTAGAGGGTTTAGAGGGTTTAGAAGGTTTAGAGGGTTTAGAAGGGTTTAGAGGGTTTAGAGAGTTTAGAAGGGTTTAGGAGGTTTAGAGGGTTTAGAAGGAGGGCTCAGACTTTCCAGGTTTTTTAAAAACCTGGAAAGTCTGAGCGCGTTGTTCCTAAACGCGTTGTTCCTGCTGCATAATTTTGGCGATGGCTTTACCCAGTCTTTCCTCTCCGGTTTCGGCTTTGAGGGCTTCCAGCGTTTTAAAAAACACCAGCCTGCCTTCGACCAGGTACATGACGTCGGTGGCGAGTTCTTCCAGGTCGCTCATGATGTGGGAGGTGATGAGGAACAACTTGTCGCGTTCTTTTTCGCGTTGTATCTTGTCTTTCAGGATCTCTGCCGAGAGCGGATCCAGGCCGGCCGTGGGTTCGTCGAGGATCATCACCGGGGGATCAAACAGGAATGCCAGGGCGGCGCTCACTTTTTGGCGGGTACCGCCCGAAAGGGTACGCATACTTTTCTGGTAAATGTTGGGCAGGCGATAGGCATGTATCAGCTCTTCATCGATGGTAACCGTGTCGCCGTTGCGCAGGTCGCGCATCATATCGAACAACTGGCCGACCTGCATATTATCGGGATAGCGGCCAATTTGGGGCATGTAGCCGATATACCGGCGGTATCGGGCATCGATGCCGATGGGTTTTCCCCCGAAGGAAATAACGCCGTGTTCCGGCACCACCATACCGAGGATGCTTTTGATGAGCGTCGTTTTACCAGAACCATTTGGGCCGATAATAGCCACGGCCTGGCCCCGGTCGAAATGGACGTCGATATTTTTCAGTACCTCCAGTTTGCCGAAGGTTTTATTGACCTGATGTAATTGTAACATGTTAATTGCGGATTGCGGATTGTCCCGATTTCTCGGGACGGGTTACGGATTGTCCCGATGCCTCGGGACGCATTGCGGATTATCCCTCTTGAGTGATTATTTCATACGCCGCCTACGGCGTCGTATCCCACAGTATCCGGTCTGTTTCGACGCCGTAGGC
>JAKLJF010000327.1 GCA_023151335.1 Thermoanaerobaculia bacterium
GTCACTGTTCCAATGTTGACGTATTGAAATGCGGTCGTTTGAAGGCCGCCGACATTACCCGATGTGTCGGCGATCTGATTGGTTTCCAATACATAGTTTCCCGTATTCAGAGTACCGGACAAAGACAGGCGGACAATCTGGTTGCCGGCGCCGGCAAAACTGACAGAGGCCGGTTGGCCGATGCCGGAAACCGCGTAATGCGCAGGGTCAAGCGCCGAAATACTGTCCAGCGCTTCATCAAACGAAACCTCCACGGTATTGGCATCGATCGCCTGGGCCGACAACAGTGCCGGTGGGATCAGATCGGGTACATCGGGTAAAATGGACAGATCGTCGAAGAAAAATTTGTCTTTCCGGGTGGCCGTGTACACGCAATAAACGCCGAAAAAGCGTCCGGGCCCTGCCGTGTGCGCGGCGTCTGCGACCTGGCCCTGCGCTTGAAAGGCGCCGCTTCCTGCCGACGCTTCCACTACCCAGACCCCGGCTTTCGAGCGTTTTACCCTTAATTTGATATTCACCGGTTCGTTGGCCACAAATCCCGGTACGCCGGAGGCCAGCAGCGACCGCGCCGCGCCGTCCTGCCGGTAAAAACGCAGGGCATCGGCGCTGCCGTTTTCGCCGATCTCCAGGTAATAAGCGTTTGAAGCCAACAAATCAGCCTGGTCGGCCAGCAAATACACCCGGAGCAGATTGCTGGCCGAGGGCGCAAATTCGAGGCGGACGTTAAGCAACCAAACCGCACTGTCGGGGATGTCGCCATTAACAGACAGCACAGATGTTCCCGCATCGGGAGCATTCAACTGCAACTCGCCGGCGGCATTTATGATAAATTCGTCAACGTCGCCCTGCCAGGCGGGATTTTCTGTAAAATTTCCGTCGGAAAAATTATCTGAAATCTGGGCAGACAAATATGGATTCGCCCCCGCGCAAAGCATGCCAAAGAGTACTAGTGTCGCTTTCAGTGCATCCATTTTCAAATTTTTGAGCGGCCCAAGGTACGGAGGAGCCAGCTTTTGCGTTTGCCCCAAAAACAAATTACGCTACTATGCGGTGGATTACCGGCTTTATCCTTCTCATGGCGATAGCCTGCCAGAACAGGCACTCCCGGTCAAACGCGCCGGAATTATCGGTTATTTACGGCACAGCCCTGCGCGCTGAGCCGGGTGAAAAAAGTAAGGAAATACTGCAACTGGAACCAGGCGACCGGGTGACCGATTTAAAAGAGGTCAGTACGTTCGTGTCGGATATTATATTCAACGATACGCTCCGGCAGGAACCCTGGTTGCTGGTACAGCTGCCGGACGGCCGGCAAGGCTGGATTTTTGCGGGAGCGCTGCGGCCGGCAGGACAAAACGCGGCCGGTATCAGGCGCTGGTTATTGCAGAAACGATTTGCCGCGTTTTTCGGCCCGGACCTGGCACAGCGCTGGCAAAGCTGGACTGCCCTGCCCGAACCGCGCAGCGACACTTCGACGGCCATTTATTACCGGGAAGGGCTGGCTTTGCGCGATACGCTGAACCTGCTCATCAGCCGGCTGGTTACCCGGCAAACGGACACTCCCCTACCCGACTTGTTTTGGTTGAATGAATGGTCGTCTTTGTTTATGTTGCAGCAGGTTAATGAAGGTACCAGCGTATATTTATTCACCGATTTCCGTGTTTTGAACAAAATAGCGTCAACTACCGCCGGAAAACAGGATGACGCCTTCGCGCAGGTTTGTTTGGAAACTTTTCCTGCCGACAGCATCGAGTCCGCGCTGCCGGTCTGGGTTTTCCCCCTGAGTGCGGAAAGCAGTTACAGCAACCTTGGCCAGGGGAATCATTTAAAAATGCTCCGCGCGGTAGACAGGGCCTTGTTGGCAGGCGACTTGTTCCGGCCGGAATTGCTGAAATGGAAAAACCGGGTGCTGGAGGACATTACCGGAAAGGATCGTATTTATTGGCAACCTGAAGAGAAAATTTTGGCTGAGTTAAAAAAAATACGGGAATCCAACTTTCACTGCCTTGATAATACCGACCGGATCGCGCTGGAAGCCCGCTACAAGATGTTTGAATCTCCCTCGGCCAACGGCATTGTGGTGGATGTACGGAGCGGGCGGTAATTTTTACATAGTTTTGCCGCCGGATACACTACTGCCAATCAGACAATCATACCATAATGGATACAATGATCGCCCGCTTCCCTGCCCAATTGACGGAAGCGCTCGAAATTGCAGAAAAAATTGCGTTGAAAAAACATACTTCGCCGTACAGGTCTGTCCTGATCTCCGGAATGGGTGGCAGTGGCATCGGGGGCAACGTAGTGCAGGACCTGGTGCGTGGCGAGTGTAAATTGCCCATAGTGGTCAACAAGGGTTATGCCGCCCCGGCCTGGGCAAATAAACATACCCTCGCGATTTGTTCCTCCTACAGCGGCAACACGGAAGAAACGCTGGCCACCTTCGGCCAACTACTCAATGCCGGCGCCAAAATCGTCTGCATCGCTTCCGGAGGCAAACTGATCGAACTCGCCAAAAAGCACGGGATGGACTACGTATTGCTTCCCGGTGGCTGGAGCAGCCCGCGCGCCTGCCTGGGATATTCGCTGGTGGCCCAATTGGGGGTACTGCGCGCAGCCAAACTCAGCGGCAACCGGATTTTCCGCCAGATCGACGCTGCCCGGAAACTGCTGGAAAAAGACCAGTCCGACATTCGCAAACGGGCCCAAAAACTCGCCGGGGCGCTTACCGGTAAAACGCCCGTACTCTACATCGCCGACCACCTGGAATCCGTGGCCATGCGCTGGCGGCAACAGATCAACGAAAACGCCAAAATGTTGTGCTGGCACCACGTGATCCCGGAAATGAACCACAACGAACTCGTCGGCTGGCGCAACAACCGCCCGGACGTGGCCGCCATCTGGCTGCGCAACCGCGACGACTTTGCCCGCACCGCCGTGCGCATGACGATCAACAAGGAAATCGTGGAACACCTCACCAACACGTCCCTCGAAGTATGGTCGAAGGGCAAATCGCTCGCGGAAAAATCCCTGTATCTCGTGCACCTGGGCGACTGGATGTCGTACTACCTTGCCCTAGCCCGCGAGGTAGACCCCGTGGAGATCAAAGTGATCGACTATTTAAAAGGCGAGTTGGCCAAGGTTTGATTTTTTCTTATTTTTGGACATTCAAGAGCAAAAGTTCAATGTCAAATATCGCCTTCAACCTGTCTTCCGCATCAGTTTTTATTCAACCCGAAGAATTTCAGGCACTTGAACCCCAGGTGATAGCCGCCGCTAAAATGCTGGACTATCGCTCCGGCCCCGGCAACGACTTCCTCGGCTGGCTCGACCTGCCGGTCAAATACGACCGGGCCGAGCTGAAACGCATCAAAGCCGCCGCTAAAAAAATTCAGCGGCAAAGCGAGGTACTGATCGTGATCGGTATCGGAGGTTCCTACCTGGGCGCCAAAGCAGCCCTGGAGTTTTGCGGACACAGTTTTTACAACAACCTGCCCAAAAAACGGCGCCGGACGCCCGAAATGTATTTCGCCGGCACCAACATCAGCGGCACTTACCTCACGCACCTGCTCGATGTAGTGGGCGACCGGTCATTTTCAGTGAACGTGATCTCCAAATCCGGCACCACTACCGAGCCGGCCATCGCGTTTCGTATTTTCAAGAAAAAACTGGAGGAAAAATATGGCGTGGCAGGCGCCAAAGACCGCATTTATGCCACTACCGACCGCGCCCGCGGCGCCCTGAAAACGCTGGCCGACCGGGAAGGATACGAAACTTTCGTTGTGCCCGACGACGTGGGCGGACGTTTTTCCGTGCTCACTGCCGTGGGACTTTTGCCCATGGCCGCGGCAGGAATTGACGTAGACCAGCTGCTGAAAGGCGCTGCCGATGCCCGGCAACTGTACAAATCAGCCCCTTATGGCGAAAATGCCGTGCTGCAATACGCCGCTGCCCGCAATATCCTGTACCGAAAGGGAAAAGACATTGAAATGCTGGTGAACTACGAACCCCGCTTGCACTTTGTGGCCGAATGGTGGAAACAACTTTTCGGCGAAAGTGAAGGCAAAAATGGCAAGGGTATTTTCCCCGCCAGCGCCGATTTTACCACCGATCTGCATTCCCTCGGGCAATACATTCAGGATGGCCGCCGCCACCTGTTTGAAACCGTGCTGGAAATCGAAAAACCGGAAGCCGATCTCGTCATCGAAGCCGAAGCGGGCGATCCCGACGGACTGAATTATCTGGCAGGAAAATCGCTCGACTACGTGAACAAAAAAGCAGCAGAAGGAACCCTGCTCGCCCACACCGACGGCGGCGTACCCAATCTGAAAGTAAAAATTCCGGAAGCATCGCCCTATTACCTGGGCCAATTGTTCTATTTTTTTGAAAAGGCCTGCGCCCTCAGCGGCTACCTGCTGGGCGTCAACCCCTTCGACCAGCCGGGCGTGGAAGCTTATAAAAAGAATATGTTCCGGCTGCTGGGCAAACCCTAATCACTCAATCACTCAATCACTCAATCACTCAATCACTCAATCACTCAATCACTCAATGATTGGTAAGCACTGGTATCCAGGGGATTGAAGTACTGCCGGGGCAATTCATCAAAACGGTAATTCCGAAATTCGCCGAGGAACAATCGCGGCTGCGTCAGCAGGCTGTCAAAGCGCTCCGGGGCCTCGTCCACGATAATACATCGCGCGCTGTCGGGGTGTTCAAGCGCCGAGAGCATCAGGAATTCGTAAGAAGTGCCCCAGGAAAGGATCAGTTTGTCCATGGGAACCTGTTGCTCGTTCAGCAATAGTTTCTTTTGGGGGAGTGCAGCGGTTTGCTCTAAAAAATTCTGTTCCCAGCGCAGCCGTTCTGTCCAGGGACGGTGGCTCCGGTATATGTGAACCACCTGGACAAACACGAGCAAGGTCAGTGCCCAAAACATGCCCCGTTCGGTCAATAATGCCGGTAAGACGTCGAAAACCAGCGGAACCGTCACAAATATGGCCAGCGGCAAATACAGGTTTTCCAGGTAAAATTGATTGTCACCGTTGTGAAACGGGACATTTACCAGTAACACGAAAGCCGCCGGGTACAACAAGGCGAGCAATGATTTGAGCCAATCCTGTTTCCAACAATAATAAGCCGTATTCAGCAATATACCCGCGGGGATGAGATAATAGTCGTGCAGGCACCAACGCAGAAAATCGTGGTTACTTTTAATATCGAACCAATTTGGCCACAGCTCGGCAAAAGCCCGGGCGCGTTCAAGCGACATGGCGTCGTACCAATCCAGTTTCAGTACCTTGTATTTTACATAAACGGTCAGCAGGAAAATGGCCATTACCAATATATGTAAACCTGTCCACCCGGCCGGCGGTCGTTTGCGCAGCAGGAAAAAAAGGCAACAAAATACCAGGGCGTACAACACCATCGGGTGAAAATAAAACGCCGTCACCAGGGCCGCTACCAGCAGCGGATATTCCCATAGCCGTAACTGGTAAATGCTTCCCCGCCAGTGTATCCAGGCCATGATAAAGATCATGAAAGCCAGGCCCTGCGGCATTTCCGACAGCCAGTAAAAGGTGTGCGTGGTCATCCACACCGAGACCAGTACAAGCGTCAGCCCCCACTTCCATTGTTTGACCCCCAGGGTGATGAGCAAAAACAGCAGGAAATAATACAGCACGTGCCCGACCGAGTAGCTGAGCAGGACACCCTTCAACGGCAGTCCTGGGCCATCCAGGCAAACACCTGGGTACCCGCCGCGCCGAAACGCCCGCTTTGTATCTGGAAGGCGCCGGTGCGCAGGATGTGGAAGGTCTGGAACGCCATATCCAGAAAGGCCATTCGTTCCAGGTAAAAAACCGCGGCCAGCACACCGAGGGCGAGATAAGTGGCCGTACCCAAGCGAATGGTCTGTTTCAGCGCTGTCATGAGGCGAAGGTAAAAAAGGTTTAACGGGTTTAACGGGTTTAACGGGTTTAACGGGTTCGGATACCCTTGGATTTCCTTTGTTAGGGATTCCAAGG
>JAKLJF010000328.1 GCA_023151335.1 Thermoanaerobaculia bacterium
CGGTGGTCACAAAGGATGTGCTGGCCTGGAACGCTCATGCCGCCCGCAATTTTGGCGTTTTACCTTTCGTAAAAAGCCAACCCGGCCCGGATTTTTCCGCCCTGGGCACAGATGAGGGTTTGTTTATCGTGGTGCCGGAAGGAAGAAAATGGTTTCTGGCCGATATCCCTGCGACCATTGAGCCGCTGGAGGTCCGTTTTGAGCAGGCCGGGAAAATATACACCTTGAATTAACTCATTTTCCTGTAACACGTATCCGCAGTCCGAGCGTCGCAAAGCCGCCCGCATCAAAATGCTCCACCCGGAGCGTATGCTGTCCGCCCAACGTTACTTCCACTTCATCCACCGCCGGTTCGTGCACGTCCCAGTGATCGATCAGGCGTTTGCCGTCGAGATAGAGCCGGGCGCCGTCGTCGGAGCTGAGTTCGAGCAGGTAACGGCCCGGGGCGATGTTGAAGGTAGTGGTGGAGACGGTGGCGAAGCGGTCGGCATTGACGCCGGGCGCCGGGCTGTCCCACCAGGCAAAATGCAGTTCATCGACGGATTTTTCGGCAACCGGGGCGCCCGCAGGAAACGTCAGACTGGCCAGGCTGTCGTAATTGAAAAACTGTACCTTCCAGTTCAGTTTTTTTTCAAACCGTTCAAAATCAAAACGGTAGGGCTCACCGGGAATATACACTTCTCCAAAGTTGCCGGTAAACGCCTGCTCGCCTGAATATTCAAATACCACACGGACGCGCACCGCACCGGGCGCGCTTTTTACCGTGATAAAAGCCGGCATGTTCCCCGAAGTTTGATCCACGGTGGCGACTCCCGTGGTATCCACGATTTTCCATTGCCCCGGCGGGCCATAAAGTTTGAGCACGTAATACGTGCCTTCGCCGCCAGGCGCCGGACTGATATTGCCGGCGGTTACAAAGGGGCGGCGGAAGTCGTAGGGGCCCCATTCGTTCACCAGAATATATTGCCGCCCGCGCAGTTGATCGGGCGGTAGTCCCGAAAATTTACCGTCGGGCAGGCTGTCCACTTCCTTCAGGTCGGCGTACAGGATGTCGAGTGGGGAATAAGGATTTTGCGGTTGTTTTTCGGGATGGCTGAAGTTAATGGCGCGGGAAGCGGCCAGTTCGGGATGGGCCCACACGGCTTCCACCTGGGATTTGGAGCCGTAAATATCGTTGCGCAGAAAGCGCAGGTTTTCGTTGGGCTGTGCGGTTTCCAGCAGGGTCTGAAAACCGGTGAACAGGTTTTCCCCGTTAATTAAAACATCTTTGGAATTACTGATTTTCAGGGGTTTGCGCACCCGCATAAATACATTCCGGTCGATGAGGGCATCGCGGCTGCGGGTATCCCGTTTTTGGGCGTAGATCCAGTCGGCCGGCTGTGAGGCGCGGGCCCAAAGCTGGATGCCGGTACTGTCGCCATCGAAATAGTTCTGCAGGATGGTGTCTTGTTGGCCGTGTTCGATAGCGATTCCGGTTTTGCAATCGGCGATGTAGTTGCCCGTGAACAGCGATTCGTAGCTGTAGCCGCCCCAGATGCCGTAAGTACATTCGCGGATCAGGTTGCCCCGGATGCGGTTGCGGCTAAAGGTCACTTCCACGCCGTTGGTGGGGGCATGACTGAAATCGTTGCCGAAGATCAGGTTGTCGTTGCAGCCGCCTTCACCTGTGTCCATGGTATGCTGTCCGGCCCAGAGGAAAAATCCGTCGCCGGAGTGGGTGCAGGAGTTGAAGGCAAAGAGGTTGTTGCTGCTTTGCTCGTAGCAGAGCAGGGCGGCGGAGTCTTGTCCGCGCTGGTAAAAAAGGTGTGAATAACCGCGTACATTCCAGTCGAGGCGGTTGTGCATGATGCGGTTGCGGCTGCTTCGGTAGAGGCCGATACCGAGGCCGGAATTGAAGTTAAAGGTGTTGTTGTACACCAGGCCTCCGTTGCACCCGTTCATCAGCAGGGCGTTTTGGTTGCCCGTGATGGTGCAGCCTTTTACGAGCACGCTGTCGCAGTTTTTCAGGTATACGCCGGCGCCGTAGCGCAGCCATTGGTCGCGTTCGTTGTGGTGGTAGCTCAGCCAGTCGGCAAAATTTTCGTGTTCGCGAATGGAGTATAAACGGGGGCGGTAGTTATAGGAAAAATTGCTGTTTTCAACCTTCAGTCCGTCTGCGTCCCCGGCAAACAGGGCTACTTTGTAGCCGTGCACCTGCATATTTTTAAGGGTAATGTTTTTACCGCGCACCAATACTGCCAGGCCTGTAAACAGGTCGGGGCGTTTGATATCGGCGCTGCTGCGCAGGTCGGCATTGGCAAAATCAACGCTGATGTTATCGCCCTGAATGACAATGACCGGTTGTAAAGCCCCGGTATTAACCGAATCGGTAAACGTTGCCGGTTCAGGGGCATCCAATACGTAAGCGCCGGGTTTTATGCGACAGGACTGGGTGATGACAAGGCCCTGGCGGAGGGGGATTTCGGGGGTTTGGGCAGACAACCAAAAGGTAGGGAAATAGATGAAAATTAATAAGAAAAACCTCATTTTTACTTTTTTCGATAGGGGTTTTTGTCCGGATGCTGCCGGGCATCCCAAATCAAAAGGATTATGATCTTATCTTTTGTAATACGATAAAACACGCTTCGGTGTTCATCTACAAACCAATAGCGTACCGTTTTATAGCCAGTAGGGCGGCCACTTTCTGGATATTTTTTGATCCGGTCCAGTTTTTCATATAAAGTATCCAGAAATTTATCAAAGGCTTGAACCGTTCCTAACTCAATCTTGAAATATCTTTCGATTTCCCGGATTTGTTGCAGGGGCTTTGGTTTCCAGGTTATTCTTTTGACCATTGGCGAAACATTTTAAATGCCTCTTGATTATCCAACAAGTCTTCTTCGTTGTCACTATCAGCAATGGCATCTTCCAGTTCTGATATCAGCTCCGGTGAGAAATCTGCCAATGCGTGTTTGCCGCTTGCCAACGCAAGGCAGTACGACAACATTTGTTCAAGCATTTTGGCATCTTCTACTTCGGCAAGTAGTTTGATGAATCTCCCCTTCAATTCCAGTGCGGACATTTTTATTCAATTAATTTTTGAACAAAAATAAAGAAAAATCTGAAACCTGAGATAAAATAAACTGGAAATAGTAAAGTTGGCCGTAACAAAAATTCCCCCGTATTTTTCGCCAAAACCTACACTTTGAAGGTATCCTATCAACTCACCTGGCCGGTTTTCGCGCTGCTGTTGTTGCTCGCCAGTTTGTCGTATTTGCTGGATTTCAACGGTTTATACGGCCAGGACGCGCACGAGTTTTTGCGGCAAAGCCGGGAACTGTTGCGCCGGCTGCGGGGCATGCCCCCGGCGCCGGGCGGTATGGGCGATGCCGAAATGGCAGGCGGTTACCCCCTGTTGGGGGCGCTGTTGCAGCTGACGGGCCTGGATGGCATACCGGCCCTGCAAATCGTCGTCTGGGGATCGGCGGCCTGCGCATTGTGGTTGTTCGAACTGAACCTGCGGGTGTTGTCGCCCGGCGCGCGGGCGGAAAGCCGCTGGATATTCGGGATGCTGGCGCTGTCGCTGTCGCCCTTTTTCCTGCGATCCGGGCTGAGCGTCATGTCCGATATTCCCGGACTGGCGCTGCTGCTGGCCGCCCTGTTTTTTGCCTTGCAGGTCATTGAACTGGAGCGGTACGGGGCTGTCGCGGGTTTTGCCGTGTTTGCCGCGTTGGCTGTCAATACCCGATATGCCCTTGCTGCCTTGCTCGCCCTGCCGGCGCTGGCACTGACAATAGAACTGTGGCGCACGCGACAGTTCCGGTGGCTGGCATTAGCCATTGCGGCGGGGCTACTTGCCTTTTTACCATTTTTCTGGCTGAAATCCGGCGCCCCGAAAGGGCCGCTGGGCCATTCCTTGCTTCATGATTGGTCGCTACTCAATCTGTTCAGGGCATCTTTCACCCAAGCCAACGGGACGGTTCGCTATTTTTTACCCAATATCGTTTATCTGTTTTATCCGCTTATACACCCGGGATTCTGCCTAACGTTGCCTGCCTTGTTCCTGCTGGGGCGGCGCACGGATGCTGCATTGTATGCCAAACGACTGTTGTTGCTCAGTGTGCTGTTGTATTTGCTTTTCCTGGGCGGCCTCTCTCTCCAGAGTCACCGTTATCTGCTCCCGGCCTATGGTATCTTATTGCTGCTGTTTTTCCCTGCCTGGGATCGTTTTTTTGCCTACGGTCTGTATTTTTTCAAACGGCTGACCTACGCTTTATTGGGGCTGACGTTGTTGTGCCAGGTATTTTTTTCTGTTTGGTACATCCGGCCCCTGCTTGCCCGCAATCACCTGGAAAAAGAGGCGGCTGAAATCCTGGCCGATACGCTGCCGCCGGATGCCGAAGTATTCGCATTTGACCTGGATATTGCGCTGCAAACCTATCTGCCCGGCGTTCGGTTCCGCAATTTGTATACGCAGCGGTACGACCATTTTCCGGCCGGCAGTTATATCCTGTTCAATGAATCGAAACTGCGCGACCAATGGGCCGGGCAGAACCCCATGCTCAACTGGGAACACGCCCGCTCGGCTTTTGAATTGCAGGAATACCGCCCGCTGCCCGATGGCTGGATGCTCTACCGGGTGATTAATTCCAAATGACGTTTCATTTTTGCCGGTAAAAATTCCCGTCCCGTCGTCTACCTTTGCCGTTATGTATCCTGACTTTTCATATCTGATGCACGCCCTCGTCGGCTCCGAACCCGACAACTGGCTGTCCGTATTCAAAACATTCGGCTTTTTTCTGGCCATTGCTTTCCTGACCAGCGCGGTGGTGTACTACCTCGAATTGCGCCGCAAAGCCCGCGAAGGTTTCTTCACGGCCACCCGCGTCACGGTGGTGGAAGGCAAACCTGCCTCCATGACCGAGATCGCCATGAATGGCCTGCTGGGGCTGATCCTTGGCGGCAAGGGTTTTTACGCGGCCATGCATTTCGATGCCTTCCGTCAGGACCCGGCCTCCGTCATCATGTCCGGTAAAATGCACTGGCCGGCCGCGCTGCTGGGCGCTTTGCTCATCGGCGGACTCACCTGGTGGGAAGCCTGGCGCAAGCGAAAAGACAAACCGGAGGCAAAAGAGATAGAAATCTGGCCGCACGACCGCATCAGCGAGCTCACCATGTGGGCTGCCGTGGGCGGCATCGTCGGCGCCAAGTTTTTCGATATTTTCGACAACTGGTCCTCCTTCCTTCAGGATCCCCTTGGTACCCTGCTTTCGCCGGGCGGACTGGCGTTTTACGGTGGCCTGCTATTGGGCTTTATTGCCGTGGTAGCCTATATCTGGCGCAACGGCATTCCCTTCCTGCCGGCTGCCGACGCCGTGGCGCCCGCGCTCACTGCCGGCTACGGCGTAGGCCGTATTGGCTGCCAGCTCAGCGGCGACGGCGACTGGGGCATCGTCAACCAGGCGCCCAAACCCGGTTGGATGGGTTTCCTGCCCGATTGGATGTGGTCGTACACCTATCCGCACCACGTACTGAACACACCCAATACCGATCCCGTTTCGAGCGTGCCCATTGAAGGCTGTACCTGGGACTATTGCATGCAGTTGTCCATGCCGGTGTTCCCGACGCCGTTTTACGAAGTGGTCATGATGGCCCTGATCTTCGGTACCCTTTGGGTATTGCGTACCCGCATCAAAATTCCCGGCTTACTGTTTTTTCTCTATCTCGCCCTGATCGCTGTGGAACGTTTTTTAATTGAAAAAATACGGGTGAACGTACACCACGACGTGCTGGGTATGCGCATGAGCCAGGCGGAAATAATTTCCGTGGCACTGTTGCTGGCGAGTGCAGGTGGGGCGGTTTGGGTATGGCGCCGCCATGTAAATCGTTGAAAATTGAAAATTGCACATTGGTCATTGAACATTTATATTTTTTTAATTTTTAAATTATAAAATTTAAATGTTCAATGACCTATGTGCAATTTTCAATGTCTAATGTGCAATGTGCAATTAAACAGGCGATAT
>JAKLJF010000329.1 GCA_023151335.1 Thermoanaerobaculia bacterium
TTTGTGGTCGATGGTGATCCACCTGACTGCCGGCGAAGCTAAGTTCCGCGCCGACGATGCCTGGACGGTCAACTGGGGCGCCAAGGACTTCCCCAGCGGCATCGGCGTGCAAAACGGCCCGAACATCCCCATCCCGGCTGCCGGTGAGTTTACTATCACCTTCAATTCACAAACCGGCGCCTACAAATTCGTGGTCAGTTCGCCCATCGGCATTATCGGCGACGCCACGCCGGGCGGCTGGAACGAGGACACCAATATGTTCCACGATCAGGATACAGGCAGCAGCAGCAAGTACTTCCTGACGCTCAATCTGACCCAGGGCAAAGCGAAATTTCGCGCCAATGATAATTGGGACAGGAACTGGGGCGGGACCGATTTCCCCACCGGAATCGGCACGCAGAACGGCCCGGATATTCCCATCAATCAGGCCGGAAAATATAAAGTCACCTTCGACACGACCACCGGCGCCTATAACTTTGAGGAAGTGATCGAATTCGCCACCCTCGGTATCATCGGTACCGCCACACCCGGCGGTTGGGATACCGACACCGATCTGAACAGAAGCTCCAGCAACCCCGACCTCTGGCAGGCTACTCTGACCCTGACCGACGGCGTGGTCAAATTCCGCGCCAACGAAGGCTGGACGCTCAATTGGGGCGGCCTTACTTTCCCCACCGGAACCGGCATACCGAACGGCCCGGATATTCCGGTAACGGCCGGCGAATACCAAATATCGTTCAATACCAATACGCTGGAGTACAAGTTCCTGCTGATTGGCAACTATGCTTCCATAGGCATCATCGGCGATGCTACACCGGGTGGCTGGGATACCGATACCGACATGGAAAAAGACCCCAACGACAAATCCAAGTGGAAACTCCGCATCATCCTGAAGGAGGGCGAAGCTAAATTCCGCGCCGACAACGACTGGACCATCAACTGGGGCGGCGGCGACTTCCCCACCGGCGTCGCCGAACAGGACGGGCCGAATATCCCGGTTCCCGCGGGTGAATACATCGTGCGCTTCAATTCCACTACCGGCGAATACAGCTTCGAGGAATTGATCATCTACGCCACCGTGGGCCTTGTCGGAACGGCTACCCCCCTGGCCAGCTGGGATACCGACGTGGACATGACCAAAGATGCGGCGGACGAGTCCTTCTGGTTTATCAACAGCATTGATTTGAGCGACGGCGAAGCCAAGTTTCGCGCCAACGACGCCTGGACGGTCAACTGGGGCCTGGCCCAATGGCCAAGCGGCATCGGCACACAGGATGGTCCGAACATCCCGATCACCGCGGGTACCTACGGGGTTACGCTGAACTCCGCCACCGGGGAATACCTCTTCGGGGGGCCTTTAGATCCGACCTCCACTTACAATCTGCTCAAGTCGGATGCGATCAGCCTCTCGCCCAATCCGGCGAAAAATGTGTTGGATATTCGCATCAGCTCCGCCGAACTGCAGGGCGATGCCCAGGTCATTATTTTCAATGCGCTCGGCGCGCGGGTTAAAAACCTGCAATTGAACCTGCAGGAACTGGCCAGCATAGATGTGTCAGACCTCGTATCGGGCCATTACCTGGTGCATATTTCCAACGGGAAGTATATCGTGGGCAAGAAGGTGGTGATTGCGAAATAATATAAAGTATACCTCATGCCGCCATATTTTCAGCATGAACGCGCAAAACGTTTACGAAACTTTTGAAAGTTTCGTAAACGTAACTCCAACGCCAGCCATGCTGAAAATATGGCGGCGCGAGGTATAAAATTTGAAATTTGAGTGATGAATACCAATTAATTGTGTTCGCATTACTAACCGCGGATCACCACAAACGCCAGATACCCCAGGTACGACAGCAAAAACACGATGCCTTCCACCCGTTTAATGACCATGCGCCGCCCGATGATCAGCGCCAGAAAGATCAGGCAGGTCGAAGCGATCACCACCAGGATGTCGACATTGGAGGCGACGTTAAAAGGCAGGGGGCGGATGATGGCGCTGATACCGAGTATCCACAACAAATTGAAGATATTGGAACCGATGGCATTGCCCACCGCGATGTCGGTGTTCTTTTTCAGGGCAGCCATGACGGAAGTGACCAACTCCGGCAGGGAAGTGCCCAGCGCCACAACCGTCAATCCGATAAAGGTTTCGCTCATGCCGAATATGCCGGCAATGTGAACGGCGCCGTCCACCACCCATTTCCCACCGAGGAATAAACTACCAATGCCGGCGGCGATCAGGAGCAGGCTTTTGCCCATGGGCGAAGACGCTGCTGCCGGTGTTGTTTCTGTTTTTTTCTGCCGGTCTTCGCGGGCGATCATCGTTATGTAGATCATGAACAGAAAAAAGAAAAACAGCACGATAAACCCATCGCCCCGGCTGATGCTCAATTCTTTTTCCGGTTCATACCCCAGGGAGGAGTTGGCCAGAAAACCGATCAGCAGCGCGGCCGCCAGCGAAAAAGGCAATTCTGACAGGATGGTGTTGCGGTGTACGGGCAGATCGCAGATAATGGCCGTAACGCCGAGGATCAGGAGGATGTTGGCGATGTTGCTGCCCAGCACGTTGCCCGTTGCCAGTTCCGAATTGCCGCTCATACTGGCGATCACGTTGATGATCAGTTCGGGCAGGGAGGTGCCCATGGAAACGATGGTCAGTCCGATGATCAGATCGGAAATGCCGAAACGGGAAGCAATGGCGGTAGCGCCGTTCACCAACCATTCGGCTCCTTTGATGAGCAGCACGAATCCGAGCAAAAGCAGTAGATATTCCATAATCGAAATCGTGAAGTTGTTTTTTAAGCGTTACTAAGCATTTGTACGGCCGCGGAAAACCCCGCCGGACCAACAGCGTCGATTTTTATCAGATGCGGAATATCCATTTTCGCCCAGGTCCGGTCCGGGCCTTGTACCAGAAAGGGTAAATCCACGGTTTCCAGCATCCGGGCGTCGTTGGGGCTGTCGCCGACTGCCGCAAAAAAAGGAATTTGAGGAGAAGTCCGGCGAAAAATATCCATCATCCAGCACACCGCTTTACCCTTGTTTACCCGGGCCGACTGTACCGTGTAAAAGCGTCCGCCCCGGCTTAGCGTAAATCCTGCCGGGCGTAACATCCGGGTGAGGCTGCCGGCTGTTGTTTCATCGAGCGGCGACAAGAGGGTTTCGGTAAACCGGCGTTCGCGGGCGCGTTGCAGGGCAGCGCCGCTCAAACCGGTCGCGGCGGCCAGTTCGGCGTCGGATACGTCGGCAAATCCTTTTAACCCTTTAAAACCTGCCAGCACGGCGCGCAATTCGGCAGCCCCGGCGTGCGCAAACCGAACGATGTCGTAAGCGGCTTCCCGTTGCGTTGCCTGATAGGCTGTTTCCGCGAAAAAACCGCCGGGAACGGCTGCCGCGCTGCCGTTTTCAAAAATAAACGGCTGGCAAATCCCGATCTGCTGTTGCAGGAAGATTTGTTCGGCAAATGTTTTGGAGGAACAAAATACCAGTGCAGCCCCGCGTTGGTCCAAAATACGCACCGCCGCGAGGCTCTCCCGCGGGTCGTAGGTATGGTGGTCGATCAGTGTGCCGTCCAGGTCGGTGAATACCACCAGCGGCCGTCCGGAGGGTATGGGTAGCGGGATCATTGCGGGATGAAATTGCCGAATTGGGTCCAATCCGTCGTTTTGGCGGCAGCCTTAAAATTGAGACCTGAAAGTACGGGGTATTGCCGGAGTTTGACGGGTTCCCTGTTTTTGCCGGTAATTTTTTGGCGGCGCAATTCGGCGCTGATCTCTTTTTTCAACGCGGCCGGGCAAATAGCGGAATGCCAGAGCACGGACAATGAATATTCGATCATTTCCCGGATGTGGCCGTCGCCTTTGGCCGCTTCGTGCAGGTGCGGGTTGCGCGATTCTATCTGAAACACTTCCACACCGTTTTTCATGATCTCGGGGTAAGGGCCGGGCAGCACGCCGCCGAATTTTTCCATCAGGCTGACAAAATGATACGTCTCCACCGAAAAACCGGCTGAATAGTCGAGCGACAATGCGAGCGGCATCGACAGGGCGTGTTCTCCGGCGTTGCCTGTGCGTAAAACATCGGTTTCGTAGCCGGTATAATGACTGAGGAACAGGTTCAGATATTGATTGGTGATACGCGACACCCGGCCCCACTTGGTAAAAAAAAGTTCGGAACCGACAATTTTGGGTTTACTGTGCCATTGAATGCGCACCATCGAATACGGTGATTTTCCCTGCGAGAGTCCGGCTGAAAAAATGCGCACGTACTCGTACACGGCTCCCGGGAAGAAGTTGTCGGAATCGATAAAACCCACGTATTTTTTGCCGGCCAGGTGGGCCAGTGCAATACCGGCCAGCATGCCTTCGGCTTTGCCGTGCCGTACCAGCCCGTCGTCGTCGAGGAGATGCCGGTAGCCGCCGTCCGTAAAAATACGGGCGAGTTCGGGCGAACGCTGATGGGCGATGATGTACTTTTTTTTCGCATAGCGGCAAAAGGTATCCACCATATTCCGTTCCATGCGAAAGCGGTCGATCGGTTCGCTTTTACTGTTCGACAGAATGATGGGTAGACAGGCATGCGGGATGCCGCTCAACACGCCTTCCAGTAAACGCAAACGCTCGTCTTTGACGGGAATAACAATCGCGAGGTCTTTCTCTATCCCGTACAGCTGTTCGTAGGGGATCTGCTGAATGACGTGAAAAGGGTTGTCAAAGGCAGAATCGACCTCGAATCCGCCGTCCAGTTCATAGATTTTTTGAACCGGATAAAAAAGATTGGCGCCGAACCGTTCGGCGTTGGTAGGTATTTCAATACGCATATTCTTTCTGTTATTTATATGATCCGGATTTCACTCATACGTCGGTCGTCTCCTCCATGTTTATTATCTCTACCGGCCGGTCGCGGTACAGCAATGCGCCGAACATCAGGATAAGGCCGGTGGCCAGGATGATAAAAAACAATACGCCTTCGTCAAAGGCTTCTATCCGTTGCCATTCCGGAATTTTATAAAACAACAGGATAGTGATCAATCCGCGGGGTATATAGAACAATTCGGGTAAGAGGTCGTATTTATGCACCACCCTCAGGTAAATGAACCGTAACCCCAATAGTGCCGCGACGATAATGACGCCGAGTGGCAATACTCCACTGTGTTGAAAGTATGCCAGGTCGATACCGAAACCGAAAAGAACGAAAAAAAAGGTGCGGATCAGAAACGAAGATTCGGCCGTAATGGATTTGAGAAACCTTGCCTCGTTACCGACGCTTTCGTCTGTAAAGTACCTTTTCAACGGCGCCCATCGGATCAGCTCCCAGTTGTTCACCACCAGTCCGAACATCAGAATAGTGATCAGGGACGGCAGGTTCATAAGTTTCCCGCTGACGTAAACTATGATCAATACGGCAAACGAAAGAAAAAACTTGATGTTTACCCTGTTACGGATGAGCAACAACATCAATCCGAAACAAACCGCCACCGAAAGCACAAGGGCGACCAGGATGCTGCTGCCGAACCAAACGACCTCCCGGGCGCCCAGTTGCTGTCCGGCGGTAAAAAAATTGAATACCATGATGCCGATGATATCCGAAAAGGAGGCTTCATATATCAGGAATTCTTTTTTTTCATGCCCGAGATGGTGTACGCTTGGCAATACCACCGTGCTGCTCACGATGCTCAGCGGGATGGCGTACACCAGGCAGTTGATTGGCGGCGTGCCGGGCACCCACCAGTACAAAATACCTGCTACCGCCAGGGAGGACACCACAAAAATAACCAGCGCCGATACCAGCGAACGGCGGATAAGCGGCAGGCGGCCGCGGTTGATTTCCAGGTCCAGGCCGGCTTCCAGTACGATCATAATAAGCCCTATCGTGCCGAGAAACTCCACCAGGGCGGGCGGAATGTTGAAAGAAATCCCGCCAAGATCGGCCAGATACCGCAGCAGAATACCCGTACCCAGCAGCAGCAAAACGGAAGGTATTCTGGTCAGGCGATTC
>JAKLJF010000032.1 GCA_023151335.1 Thermoanaerobaculia bacterium
TTCCGCCAGGATCGGTTCGACAAATTGGGCTGTTTGTACCATCTGATTCACAGTGTAATTCGGTTGTAAGTATGTTTTGAATAAGTCAGTGTCTGATTTTAAATCTCCGCGCTCACCGTACCTCCGACCGGGCAGTAGTCCGGCGCGCCGATGCTTTTAATGTGGTCGGCAGGACCTGGACAATTACCGGGATAGTGAAGGGATATGGATTGCAAAATGAACCGTTCTGAAAATCGCTTTGCTATGCAAAACCCGATTTCCCGAAAGGCTCGAAAGCGGCGTTATGCTTCGAGGCGGAAGCGGAAACAAAAGTAGGGATTTTTTGGCTCGTGCCAGCGCAAGTTTTCCACACAATGTTGATAACTTTTATAAAATATTGGTTTTCAATATTTATCAAAAACATCTCATGTTATTAACAATGTGGATAACTTGTGTTAGTATTTTTAAGGTACTTTTCCCCGGCAAGGCAAAATGATAAAAGCGCCATGCCTAAGGGCTTGTTTTTGAGGGAGAAAGACCTGGCGCCTGCAGACTTGTTTCCGGCTTTCCGGCATGTGGAAAAAAAGTTGCAGGAGTAATAGTGGCGGGTGGACGTCATTTGTGGGATTCACGCGGCGGGGTATTGGCGAAGGGGGTAATTTTGGAGGAATGTTTAATACGCTTAGCCATTTTCCTATGCGCCGGTTTTGCCTCCTTCTGCTCATTTTTACTGCCAAGTGCATGTTGAAAGCCCAAACCGACACTATCCCGCCCTACCTCGCCTGCAAGGTCAATCCCGGCTTCAAATTCAGCCCGATTTGTCAGCTCGAACTTCCTGCTGCCGATGTAGTGGACAGCTTGGCCGACGACCAGGCGCCCGGCCTGCCGTTGGAATTGGGCATCCGGAAGGTATGCACCGGAATGGGTTTCCCGGAAAACCAGAGCTCCGTCACGTTCCGCATCAATGAGCTCGGCGGCGGGGCCGTTGAAGTGTGGGCGCGCGATGCGGCGGGCAATACGGCCGTTTGCCAAACTTATGTTTTTATTTTTGACCAGGGCTTTTGCGACCCGGGCAGTATGGTGGCCGTGGCCATGCCCGACCAGCGGGGCATCAAGGAGGTACAGATCGACGCGGTGAGTATTTATTGTACGGGCGATACCACGGTGTGGCCGCCGTTCCCCATGATCACCGATGAAGGCGGTTACTGGTGGTGGCTGGGTACCACCATCGGCTTTGTCGGGGCCAATAATTACGTCACACCATCCAAAAAGGTAAACCCGCTGAACGGCGTCACCACCTTCGACCTGCTGGAAATTCAGAAACATATTCTCGGTACCAAACTGCTGGACTCGCCCTACAAGATACTGGCCGCCGACGCTAATATGGATGGCAAGGTCAGCCTTCAGGACATCGTGCTGCTGCAAAAACTGCTGCTGGGCCTGATCCCGGAACTGCCCCACGGGAAATCCTGGCGTTTTGTGCCGGCCGGATTTACCTTCGACCCGGCCAACCCGCTTACCGCCCCGCAACAGATCGTGGTGCCCAATACGGCCGATCCGGTGCCGGCCGCTTTCGGTTTTACCGGCGTAAAAATCGGCGATGTGAATTATTCGGCCGACCCGAAGCAGTAACGCCAACTGTTCGTAACGCCAACGGTTCGTTGGCGTAAAAAAAAATTAAAAAACGTTATACGCCAACGGTTCGTTGGCGTAAAAATTAAAAAACATACACGCCAATGAACCGTTGGCGTAAAAATTAAAAAACTATACGCCAACGAACCGTTGGCGTTACAGCATGCGCCGCCGCTGCATAACCCAGTACAGCCCGCCCGTCACCACACCCGTCAATATGATCGTGAGGTAAAACGCCCAGGGGCGCTCCGGCACGCCGTTGGGGATGTTCATCCCGAAAAAGGAAGAGATCAGTGTCGGCACCATCAGCACCACCGTGATAATAGTGAGGCGGTGAATGACCACGTTCAGGTTGTTGGAAATGATGCTCGAATAGGCGTCCATCGTGCCGTTCAGGATGTTGGTGTACACGTTGGACATGGAGAGTGCCTGCGAATTGTCGATGATGATGTCTTCAAACAGGTCGGTCAGGTCTTCGTCGCCGTTGATGTGCAGGAAGTCGGTGCGTTTCACCTTCATTTTCAGCAGCTCGTTCGCGTTGAGCGAGTTGACGAAGTACACCAGGCTTTTTTCGATGGACAGCAGTTGTTTCAATTCCGCGTTCCGGCTGGAGTGCATCAGCTCCTTTTCGATGAGGTTGCGGCGCAGGTTGAGTTTTTTCAGGCAGGACAGAAAGTAGAACACGTTTTGCTCCAGGATCTGGAGTACGAAACGTTTTTCATCGGCAGGGTCGAAGTTGCGCACCTTGCTTTGCAAGAACGTGTTCAGCACGGGGGTTTCAAAAGCGGAAACGGTCACCACGTGTTCGATGGTGAGAATGATACCGATAGGCACGGTAATAAACACTGCTTCGTTTTCAGCCTCGTTCAATTCGTTGAGTACGGGCGTGTTGATCAGGATGAAGCGGATGTCTTCATCGCGTTCGTAACGGGCGCGTTCGTCGAGATCGAGGGAGTCGGTCAGGAAAACGGGATCAAATTCGAGCCGGCGGGCCAGTTCCTCCAGTTCGTCAGGAGCGAAGGGCGGCGTCAGGTTTACCCAACAACCCGGCTCCAGCTCGGGCAATTCCACGAGCCGTCTTTTTTCGCGTGCATAATAACGGATCACCGTCCATGGAGTGTTGAGTTGGTGAATATATACGGCAACTGAATGCCGGCGCAAACTTACGGCAAGCGATTTTGGCAAACAACCTTTTACTGAATCACTTTTTTGTTAATCGTGTCACCGGCATTAAAAAATTTTTCTATCATTGCCGGGCTTTTCAGCCTGAATGTTTGTTCCAATCCTGCATCTCCCCCTCTTGAGCAGCATTTTCTGCCCGCTCAGCATATTTTTTTTATGCAGCATTTCCGTTTTGCCGGAAATTAGGCAGCTATTTTATACAGCGAATTTTTACTTGGAAGTATCTTAATTTATTCCCATAAATAATCTGGATATTTTTTAAGAGACCAAAATACTGAATTGCTCAAACTCAATCCGCTTACACACACTAAAACTCATCGCGTATGTGCCTTTCTACATCCCATTTGTGCACTTTACTTTTTTTGACTTGCGTGGTGATTTCGCCTGCCTTGGGGCAAACAACAACCGGTGATCCCGCCACCCCAATAATGCTGGACGGACACCATCAGCGACATGTCATAACTGCTCAAACCGATCTTCAAACCCTTGAATTTCAAAACCTGATCCCCGGAGAACAGTATTCGCTGATCATTCCGGAAGACCCCGCGCTGTCCGCCTGTCAGCCCGGTATTAAACCGGCTGATGCAATGACCAAGATACTGAACTATGACGAGGCAGCCCGGCAACTGCGCTTCGAGGCATCGCAGGCGACGATGCGTTTTCAACTCAGTTACCCATGCAGTTGGGATGCAAGCAACCCGCCCCGGCACTACGTTTCCATCGTTTGCGAAACCTGTAAAAAGAAAGACCTCAAATCGTATATGGAATCGCTCAGTGCCGTTCTTGAAGTCCAGGGCGGGGCCTCGGCCGAGGAATTGGTGAAGGACGTGCTGATCGGCGGCAACTGTTTCGATGTCAACGGCGTTGAATTTCAGGGTAATGGCGGCCAGATCGGTACTTTCACCAACGGTCAGAGCAACATCGGGTTTGCCACGGGCGTTATCATGGCCACGGGCGATATCAGCGTGGCGCCCGGCCCCAACGACCAGGACGGCGCCAGCGCCGGTTACGGTGCTTCCACGCCCGATGCCGACTTGTCCACCCTGACTGCCGGCGCCCTGTTCGACCGCGCCAGCATCGAATTCGACTTTACACCGACGCAATCCCCCGTTACCTTCAATTTCGTTTTTGCCTCCGAAGAATATTGCGAATATGTAGGCACCCAGTACAATGACGTGTTCGGCTTTTTTATTTCCGGCCCGGGCATTCCCGGCGGACAACAAAATATCGCGCTGATTCCGGGCACAAATATTCCCGTGGCGATCAACAATGTAAATCACCTCTCCTATTCAGGTTTTTATGCCAATAACCAGCCGGCTACAAGCGCCAACCTGTGCGGTCAGAATCCGTCGGGCGGTCAGGCAGTGAATGAGGTACAATACGATGGTTTCACCCGTAAATTTACCGCGGTAGCCAATGTACAGACCTGCCAAACTTATCATATCAAATTAGCCATCGCCGACGTGGGCGACGGCGTCTGGGACTCTGCCGTGTTTCTGAACGCCGGTTCTTTCGACGCTGGCGGTAATGCATCGGTAGAATGGGTCGTCAACGATGTTGTGGACGCCGAACAAGTGTATGAAGGCTGCGGAACGGTTAAACTCGTGTTCACCAGGGTGGGCGGCAATACGGCCATTGCGTTGCCCGTACAATTTACCGTTACCGGAACGGCTACGCCCGGCGCCGATTATTCGGCCATTCCACAGGTAATTGTAATCCCCGCGGGCCAGACAACCTTTACCCTGAATGTAAATATCGTCAATGACCTGATCATTGAAGGGGAAGAAACCGTTATCATCACCTTGAAAAACCTCTGCTCCTGCCTCGAGCCCACCAAAACCCTGACAATCCTGGACCTTCCTCCCCTGGTAACCGTCCCGGATACCGTCACGATTTGCGGCCCGGGCCAGGGCACGGTGAGCGTGGCTGTTCCCAGCGGGGTTGAACCGTTCACTTACAAATGGCAGAACGGGTCCACCGAATCCACCGCAACGCTCGCAGTTGGCGTTTCCACCAACGTTCGCGTAACCGTCACCGACGGCTGCGGCAAAACATCCGTATCCACGGCGCGTATCATCGTAAACCCCCTGCCCAGGGCTCAACTCGTGCCTCCGGCGCCGCAAATATGTCCGGGCCAGGAAGCAACGATCAAAATAAACTTTATCACCGGGGTAGGGCCGTTCGAGATCACCATGACGCACAATGGAATGGTCCTGGATCCTATTACAGGCATTACAGATAACCCATTTATTTATACTATTAACAAACCCGGTACTTACCGGATAATCAATGTCGTAGATGCCGCGGGATGCGAAGGCATCGGCATTGGGGAGCTGGTGATCACTGAGTCCAACCTGGATATAACCGGTACGGTCACCAACGTGCAATGCGCCAGCCAGCTAAACGGCTCGATCAACACCACGGTCACAGGCGGTCTTGAACCATATAATTACAAGTGGGCGGGACCAATCAATATTGGCAATGTGGCGGACCCCATCAGTTTGGGGGCGGGCGCCTATACTGTCACGGTTACAGACGTTTTTGGGTGTACCGACATGGCCCAGTTCAACGTCATTGCCCCCAACGCCCTCACGCCAACAATAGCCGGCGTTCAGGGAACAAACTGTTACAAACCGAACGGCGGAAGCGTCAACCTTGAGGTCACCGGCGGGTTTCCGGCATATAGCTACAAATGGAGTAATAATGCCGTAATTCAAGACCCGCAGAATCTGCCTGCAGGCACCTACACGGTGACCGTCACAGACCAGTCGGGATGTACGCAGAAAACCACTGCCGTGGTACCTGGCGACTTTGATCCGCCCACGGCGGCGGCTACTGTCAGCCAAACGATCACCTGTACCGTCACCAGCGTTCCCCTCGATGGCAGCGGCTCCTCTATTGGCCCCAATTTCAAGTATAAATGGACTGCAGCAACTGGTGGTAACATAGTGAGCGGCGACACAACTTTAAACCCGTTGGTCAATCAGGCAGGCACATACACCCTGATCGTCACCAATGCTTCGAACGGCTGTACCTCCTCTGCCCAGGTGCAGGTAACAGCCGATAATACCCCACCGGCCGCCGAAGCCGGGCCGGCGCAAAGCATCACCTGCGCCGTGACAACCGTTACCCTCGACGGCGCCGGTTCATCCACCGGTTCGAACTTCAGTTATCTGTGGACGACTACCCCGGGAGGCAATATTGTCAGCGGCCCCAACACCCTTAACCCCGTCGTATCAACCGCGGGCACTTATACCCTGCTGGTTACCAATACCATCACCGGTTGCACCAAAACCGACAACGTGGTGATTTCACTCGACATCGCCGCACCCACGGCTGCCATCGGCCCGCCCGGCACCCTCACCTGCACCGTCTCGCAGGTTACCCTGAACGGGAGCGCAACACCTGCCGGCGGCACCTATGCGTATCAATGGACCACTATCAATGGCAATATCCAATCCGGCCAGGCCAGCGCAAACGCCGTCGTCACAGAGGCCGGCGATTATACGCTCATTGTGACCAACACCAAAAATGGCTGTACCGACGACGCTACCGTCAACGTTAAACTGGACTTTACCGATCCGACGGCTATCGTGGTGGCCAATGATCAGATCACTTGCGCCAATAAAACCGTTACGCTCAACGCTACAGGGTCATCCTCCGGGCCCGGCTACAGTTTCTTTTGGACCACCTCCGGCGGCGGCAATATCGTCAGTGGTCAAAATACGCTGACACCGGTGGTCAACGCATCGGGTTTCTATGCCCTTTTCGTCACCAACCTGGTAAATAACTGTACTGCCTCTGCCTCCGTACATGTTACCCAAAATACGATTCCACCCATCGTCAACGCGGGTACGCCGGCTACCCTGACCTGCAATACCACCCAAATCGAACTGGGCGATCCGCTTACGATCGTGCTGCCCTACATCACCTATCAATGGACGGCTTCAGCAGGTGGAAATATCGTCAGCGGACAAAACACCCCAAGCATTATCCTCGACGCGCCGGCCAATTACACCTTGCTGGTAACCAACACCCAAAACGGCTGCACCGCGTCGGCCTCCACGCTGATTTCGGAAAATGTGACGCCCCCCACGGCCGTGGTAGCGCCCGTCGGACAAATCAATTGTTTAACGCCTGTATTGCAATTGAACGCGGCAGGGTCGAGCACCGGCGCCAACTTTTCCTATGTCTGGACCACCAACGACGGTACCATCGCCTCCGGCCATAATACCTTGACGCCAACCGTAACCACGGCGGGCACCTATAACCTGGTAGTTACCAATGGAGCAAACGGCTGTACCTCTTCAGTGGCTGCCACGGTTACGTCCAATCTGACGCCACCCGCGGTGACCATTGCCCAACCTGGCATCATTACCTGCAGTCAATCGGAGTTGTCGCTCAATGGCGCCGGATCCAGCACCGGAAACGAGTTTAAATACCAATGGGGCACCGTGAACGGTCAGATCGTTTCCGGTGGAAGCACCCTGCAACCGACAGTCAACAAAGCAGGCACCTATACGCTGATCGTGACCAACACAACCAATAACTGTACGTCCAGCGCCAGTGTGGCAGTCGCCGCCGACATTACGCCGCCCGTGGCCAATGCCGGTCAGCCTGAAACCCTCGATTGCCAGCTGACCTCGCTGGCCCTCGACGGCAGCGGCTCCAGCCAGGGCGCTAACTTTACCTATCAGTGGACGGCCCTCGTTGGCGGCAATATTTTACCGCCTGCCAATGTCATGAATCCCGTGGTAGACGAGCCGGGAATTTACCAACTGGTGGTCACGAACCAGCAAAACGGCTGCTCCGCGGCATCCACGGTCGAAATCCTGCAGGACGCCACCGCCCCGGTCGTTCAAATTGCCGCACCGGATATACTGAACTGCTACAACAGCAGCCTCTCCCTGAACGGCGCGGGGTCCAGCACCGGCAACAACTTTAGCTACGTATGGAATGGCCCGGGCATTGTATCCGGCGGCGCTACACTGAGCCCTACCATCAATGAGCCGGGCGCCTACAGCCTGCTGATCACCAACAGCAACAACAATTGCACTTCCGTAAAAACGGTTACTGTTGCCAAGGATGTTCAACCTCCCACGGCCGATGCAGGTGGCGACAATATTATCAACTGCTATCAACCGCAGTTGCAAATTGGCGGCGCCACAACTTCCACCGGCCCTGCGTACACCTACTCCTGGACCGGTTTGGGCATCGTATCCGGCGGCAACTCCGCCACCCCGCTTGTCGATCAGCCCGGGCTTTACACCCTTCTGGTCACCAACACGGTCAATGGCTGTACAGCAACCGACAACGTAATGCTCGACTTCGACAAGACGGCGCCGCAGGAAGCCAGGGGCCGGAATTCACCTATAACTGGTCGACCACCAACGGTAATTTCCTGACGCCAACCAACATCATTGCCCCCACGGTAAACGGCGCGGGTTTCTACTACCTCACGGTCACCAATAACACCAACGGCTGTACGGCAACCGATCTCGTACAGATCACCCGCTCCGATGATTATCCGAAGGCGGATGCCGGAACGGCAGGCGTGCTGACTTGTGCGGTTACTTCTCTTTCACTGAGCGGCGCCAATTCGAGTACTGGTCCGCAATTCAGCTATCTGTGGACGGCTTCCAACGGCGGAAACATCGTTGATGGCAATAACACGCTCATCCCTGTTATTGATCAGCCCGGCACCTACCAACTGGCCGTGACGGATAATACCAACAGCTGTGTTTCCTATTCGAGCGTGGAAGTGGATCAGGACATTACCCCACCCGACGTGGACGCCGGGAAGGAACAGACACTGACCTGCTCGCTCGCATCCCTTACCTTACAGGGAAAGGTGAATTCGAACGGCAATTTCACTTACAACTGGCAAGCGCAGAACGGCGGCAACATCCTCAGCGGCGCCAACACCCTCAGTCCCGTCATCAGCGCCGTGGGCACTTACGTGTTCCAGGTCACCAATACCATCAACGGCTGCAGCGCCGAGGACGCGGTGGATGTGCTGGCCGACCTGAACGCGCCCGTGATCACTGTTGCCCAACCGGATATACTGACCTGCGCCGTTAAAGAAGTGGCGCTCGATGCCAGCGGCTCCTCCACCGGAAATGTACAATACAGCTGGACAACTACGGACGGCAACTTCACCAATCTGAGCAATCCGTTGAAACCGACGGTGGATAAACCCGGCACTTATAAGTTCACCATTTTACGCCTCGATAATGGCTGCACCACGTCTTACAACCTGACCGTCGAGCAGGATATAAAACCGCCGGTAGCCGAAGCCGGACTCAACCAAACCCTGACTTGCGCCCTTACCTCCGTATTCCTCAACGGCTTTGGTTCGAGTGAAAATGGCCCGTACTTCTATACCTGGACCACGCCTAACGGCCAAATCGTTACCGGTGTCAATACCCTGACACCGGTTGTAAGCGCCCCGGGCGGCTACGCCCTGATCGTGCTGAACACGGAAAACGGTTGCTCTTCCACCGACCAGGTGCAGGTACTGCAGGATGTGCAACCGCCCACCGTGGCCATTGCCAATGCCCCCGTCATCACCTGTGCATCGCCCCAGGTAACGCTCAGCGGCGCCGGCTCTTCCACCGGCCCGAACTTCTCCTACGGCTGGAAAACCGTGAACGGCAATATCGTGAGTGGGGAAAACAACCTTCAGGCACAGGTGAATGCCGCGGGCGTCTACACCCTGACCATCCTGAACAACGTCAATGGCTGCTCGAACGAAAAAGACGTGCAGGTCACGGAAAATACCGTGCTGCCCAACGCGGAGGCCGGACCGCCGTTTACATTGACTTGCTCGATTGATAAAGTGACGCTGCAGGCATTCGCATCTGCCGGCACTCAATACGTTTACGCCTGGAGCACCGGCAACGGACAGATCGTCTCGGGTAATAACACCCTGAATCCCCAGGTAAACCAACCGGGTATATACACGCTGCTGGTGACCAATAAAAATACCGGTTGCCAAAAATCGGACGACGTGGAAATATTCAGGGAAACCAACATTCCCACCGACTTCATTTTCGATCTGCAACGGCCTTCCTGCAAGGACAACGACGGGGTGATCACATTCCAGCAGGTGCAGGGTGGCATCGGACCATACCTGTACTCTATCAATGACGGCCAGGATTTCGTTTCAGTACTCGAGTTTGACAATATCGTGCCCGGCACATACGACCTTTGGATACAGGACATCAACGGTTGCGAATTCCATAAAAAACTGGTGGTGCCAAAGGCCCCCGATCCGGGAATTTCCATCGATCCGGAATTCAACATTCAACTCGGCGATTCCCTGCAACTCCATGCCGTGCTCTCGCCGGGTTATTCCCTGGCCCTGATAGACAGCGTGGTTTGGACGCCGCTCGATGGTCTGACTTTCACCGGTAGCGATATTTTCAGCCGGTTGAAACCTATCGCCAAACCGTTTAAACCCACAGAATATACCGTCACCGTGTACAGCGTCGACGGCTGTCAGGCCAGCGACCGGGTATTGATCCGGGTGGATAACGAACCGCACATCTACATTCCGAATGCCTTTTCGCCCTGGCATGAAGACGGTAAAAATGACGTGGTGTTTATCTCGGCAGATCCCGACCAAATCGTACAGATCACTTCGTTCCAGATTTTCGACCGCTGGGGCAATATGGTCTTCCGCGATTACAACTTCCAGCCCAACGATCCGAAACACGGCTGGGACGGCTACCGCGATGGAAAGATCATGGACCCCGCCGTATTCGTGTACTACGCCGAAATCGAACTGATCGACGGAAGGAAGTTGCTGTACAAAGGGGATGTGACCCTGGTTTGGTAAATTGGGGTTAGAGGGTTTCTGGTTGGAGGGTTAAAGGGTTTCCGGTTTGTCGAGCAACCGGAAACCCTTTTTTAATTTCGCCCCCCCGTAAATAGGGGGCAAGCCCGTTCGTCCGAGGTTTGAAAAAACATTTGGTGGCGTAAATTGTATTGAAATAAATGTTGTTTCCTAAAGTGCTATAAAGTATTTTTGTAAAAATTTGATACGTCTTCGATGCTCCGCGACACTACCGAACCTTCACCAGTGAAGAAACCCTTGAAGACCCACGCCTTGGCATTTCTTTGCCTTTAAAAGAAATTTTCCGATAATTTTTTTGTTAAATTTCCCTCCTCCGGAACTTTTACGACCCATTCAGATGTTTAGGGGACGTTTTATTCCAGTATGCGCCCGCCTTGCCCTTTTCACATTTAAAAATGGTCGCGTATGAGATCCGTTGTTGAATCTACTCTGCAAAGTATCCGTCTGGGAGAACCGGTCGTATTTAAAAACATGGCCATGGTGCCGCTTTTGGATGGCCCTGACACCCCATTTTCCTACTTAACCATGAAAAGCGCCCTTGCAAAGGGCTTCGTGGAAATCACCGAGGTAAGCGAAGGCGGTTCGGTGCCCAATCTGAAAGTCATCAACCGCGGCGACCAACCGGTGCTGTTGCTCGACGGGGAAGAAGTAAAAGGCGCCAAGCAAAACCGCATTATCAATACCTCCATTTTACTGGCTGCCAAAAGCGAAACCGTCATCCCGGTCAGCTGTACCGAACAAGGACGCTGGAATTACAACAGTCGCTCCTTCAGCGAGTCGGGGCATTTTATGCCGGCGCGTTCACGCAGTTCCAAATCGGAACGGGTGTACGCTAACCTGCTTAGCCGTAAGTCGTACGACGCTGAACAAGGCGCTGTATGGAACGAAGTAGCATCGTATCACCGGAGCCTGAATACATTTTCCCGTTCAGGTGCGATGAGCGATGCCTACGAACAGCGCGAAACCGACCTGAGCGGCTACCTGAACGCATTCCCCCTTCAGCCCGGGCAAAAAGGCATGGTCATCCTGATCAACGGGCAACCCGCGGGCGCAGATTTCCTGTCGCGCCCGGACGCCTATTCCGATGTGCACGAAAAACTGATCAAAAGTTTTGCCGTGGAAGCGATGATCCGTCCGGTTCAGGAAGTGGCTGCCGATAATTTGCCCATCGAAGCATATACTTTTTTGCGCTCGTTGACCGAGGCTACGGAATCCGGTTTCGAGCCGGTTGGACTCGGCGAAGACCTTCGTTACGACAGCCCGCGTTCTGGTGGCGCCGCGCTGGTTTATGAACACACGGTCGTTCACCTCAATGTTTATCCCAAAGCCTGGATACTGGAAAGAACGCCGGAGCAAGGCCAGGAAACTGTTTCTGCCCCCTTATCCGACTGGATACGGCGGAGATTCTGATGCTCCGGAGCAACAGTAATTGGTTTGATCCATGAAACAAACCGGCAGATGGTTATACCTTGCGCCCTCATTTATCCGCTATTTTCCCTGAAATGATCGCGCTACAACTCATCGCCGGTTTTTTACTGTTGCTCTTCGGAGCGGAAGCCCTGGTCAGGGGAGCTTCAAAAATTGCCGCGACTATTGGCATCTCGCCGCTGGTGATCGGTCTTACCGTGGTAGCCTTTGGCACCAGTGCGCCGGAACTGGCCGTCAGCATCATGTCGGCTGCCAACGGCCAGACGGATATTGCCCTGGGCAACGTCGTGGGCAGCAATATTTTCAACGTGCTGTTCATCCTGGGGCTTTCTTCCCTGATTGTACCACTTGTGGTAGCCCAGCAGCTGATCCGCCTCGACGTGCCCATAATGATCGGCGCCTCGTTGCTCACGATCTTAGTGGCCTGGGATGGCGCCATCCGGCCCTGGGAAGGAGCGCTGCTTTTCTTATTGGGTATTTTGTACACCGTATTCGTTATCCGGCTGAGCCGGAAAGAAAAAAACAAAGCCGTTCTGGACGAATACCGGGAAGAATACGCGGCGGAATACAAACCGGAAAAGGGCAGTATGTTATTACAACTCCTGCTGGTAACGGCCGGTCTGGCGCTGCTCATAGTGGGCTCGCGTTTCCTGGTGAACGGAGCCGTGGCCATTGCGACCAGCATGGGCGTCAGCGAACTGGTCATTGGGCTCACCATCGTGGCAGCCGGCACCTCCTTGCCGGAGGTGGCTACTTCCGTTATCGCCAGCATTCGGGGCGAACGCGATATTGCCGTGGGCAATGTAGTAGGCAGCAATATTTTTAATATCCTCTATATCCTGGGACTATCGGCGATGATCGGCAAAGACGGGTTGGAAGTAGCCAATACTGTGCTGATGTTCGACCTGCCGGTGATGATCGCCACGGCCGTGGCCTGTTTGCCCATATTTTTCACCGGTAAAAAACTGGATCGCTGGGAAGGCGTGGTTTTTCTGGGTTACTATGTGGCCTATACCGTTTACCTGATCCTGGCCAGCCAGCGAGACGCCTCGCTGCACAATTTTGCAACGGCCCCCGTTGACCGTTCTGACGTTGGCTGTAGCAACCTGGCGGGAGCTGCGCAAAACCTGATACTACCACGACATTTCCACTAATTCCCCGTCCACACTGCACCACCCTTTCTTCCCATCCTTTGCCACGGTGCTAAACCCCCGGTGCGGATAGGTATCGTTGATTTCCTTGCCCATGTTTTCCGGCCGAGTCCAGCGCGCCCAGCCGGGGCCGTTGCGCCGGGCCATGAATACATCGCTGCTGCCCAGGCCGGGATAGCCGGTGCTGACGTACCAGAGGGTTTGGCCGTCGGGACTCAGGTAAGGACTGGTTTCGTCGAGGTCGGTATTGATGTCGGCGCCCAAGGCTGCCGGGCGGCTCCACTCGCCGGTAGCGGCGTCGCGAATACTGACAAAAAGGTCTACATCGGGTGATACCGTAGCCGTCCCTGCCGAATAAGCGCCTTCGAGGATAAGGGTGTCTCCGCTGGCGCTCAGGCAGCCCTTGCCAAGCACGGCAATGCCGCCTACCGGCAGTGGAGCCGGCCTTGTCCAGCTCGTACCGGCATTTGCCCGCCTGCTTAAATACAACCGGTTGTTGATGAACAGCAGCAACTGACGACCGTCAGCGGTGACAGAAAGCGGAGCCTGGTTGCCGGGGCCGGAAAGTTCGGGTACCAGAAGAGGTGTGCTCCAGTCAGCGGTTGGCGCATCCCGGCGCGCATAAAATACATCCTGCCCCGCCCGGTTGTCGGGGCGGTCCGAGGCGGCAAACCAAATTTCCAGACCATCGGCAGACACGACCGGACTGGACTCGTCGCCTTCCGGCGTGTTCAGGGTTTTAAGCAAACGTTTGTTCACCGTGCGGTCAGGCCGGCGCAGAATGGGCAGTTTGCCGTCGATCCAGGGTTTGACGCGGCGCTGGTAATCGAAATTGGTATGGCAGCCGCCTGGAAGCGTGTCCGGGAAATAGGGTTTGGCCGCTTCGAGTAGCCGGATAGCACTGAAATACAGGCGTTGCTCCAGAAAAAATTGCAGGCTTTCCTCCATCAGGCGGAAAGCGGAGTAACGGGGGGCATACCGGCTGATATATTCGAGGGCGCCGTTAAAAGCCACGACAGTATCCTGAGCGGCGTTTCCGTTGCGGAATTGTTCGCGCAGAAAATTGCGGCGGCGCAGATCGTAGTTGCGCTGACTATGAGCGCTATCGATAACCACGTTGCTGTCGGCACGCAGGTCGGCAATGGCATTGAGCAACACGATTTCAAGCGCCGTCCAGCGGTTTTGTACGTGAAACTCCAGTAAGGCATTGATATCGCCGGAGCAAAGACGGCCCTGCACCTCCTCCCGCCAACAATCCCGGCCCACGAACGACTGTGGGTGGTCGGCGGCGAAGCGGTCGAGGGCGCAGGGCGGGTATTTTTCCAGAAAAGCCGGCCAGATCTGTTCGGCCATGCGACGCGTCTGACCGTAGTTTTCCGGCAGCACGTATTCGATATAGCGGCGCAGGATGGCCGTCATAACGTCGTAATCACGGCTGCCGAGCTGGGCGTTTACGATATCGGTGCGGGCAGATTCCATCTCCGGACGAATCTCCGGCAGGGGCTTGTCCAAAAATTGGAACAATGAATCAAGGGCGCTCAGGGTACCGCGGGCACGGGTCGAGGCTATGGCCCAGCGCTGCGCTTCACCGCGCAGATCGGCTATCACTGTCGTATCCACGCCAAATTTGCGCTTCAGCCGTCGGGCCCGGCGGGTTTTAAGATGCCGGTACAGGCTATCGGCCGCAATCAGCTCGCGATCGATGTCGAGCAGGCCGGGCAGGTCGCGGGTATTGGCAAGCCCTGTTTTTGCATTGAAGTAACGCGCCGCGGCAGCAAATTTTTTGTGCTGCCGATACCGCTGAAAAATTGGCGCAGCGGAAGTATAATCGCCTTTTTGGTAATACCGGTATCCTTTAGTAAAAGACTGGGCGGAGGCCAGGGATGAACTCAGCAGTATCCAGGACAGGATAAAGCCTCGTAAAATATATTTCATAGCAAAAATTTAGTCGGGTTTACGTAGATGCCTTACATCATCGCAGCAACGCCACATCCCCTTTCTGCACGATTTCCTCTCCGCTCAGACGCCGGTAAGCAATACGGTAAACATATATGTCGGTGGGCGCCGCGCTGCCGTCGGCGTTGCCATCCCAGCCTTTGGTGGGGTCGTCGTACACCAGACTGCCCCAGCGCGACCAGATACTGAATTCGATAATTTCCACGCCGGACGCCACGGGATAAAACGTGTCGTTGTCGCCGTCGCCGTTGGGCGTAAAAGCATTCGGCATGATAAACCGTTCGGGCTGAACAGCCACGATGACCGAATCGGAGAAGGCACAATCGCCCGACGTGGCTTCGATATAATAGATCGCGGTATCGGTGGGTGCAACCTGGATCGACGGCCCATCCTGCGTTTCATTGCCGCTCGTCCAGCTTACCCCGATATTCGGATCGGAACTATTCACGGTAAGGGTCACCGGCTGGCCGGCCAGGATAAGCGTATCGTTCGGGCCCTTGTAGGTGATCACAGCCGGGTTGACCGTAAAAGCCACCGTGTCGGCGCATTCGTTCGCGTCTTCCACGATGAGCGTGTAGTTGCCGGTGGCGAGGTTGGCGGCAGTGGAATCCGACTGCCCGTTGCTCCACGTGTAAGTCAATGGAGCAAGCGCGTTGCTGAGGGTTGCAGTGGCCGCGGCGCCGTTGTCTTCGGGCGCGCAGCCAGCCGATACGGCAACGGCGGCTTCGAGGGCGCAGCAAAACTCCACTTCGATCTGGCGGGTCACCGTGACGCGGCATCCAAGTTCTGTTTCCAGCGTCAGCGTCACGGTTTTGGCGCCTTCCGAGGCGTACTGCACGGTATGCGGACCTTTTGTAGCGGCGGTAGCCGGCACGGCGTCTTTACCGAAATTCCATTCCCAACCCGTCAGGCTGCCGTCGGGGAACGAAGTGGTATCGGTGAACGCTATGGTCTCGCCCAGGCAAAGCGGGTTGCCGGCATTATCGTCGGTAAAACCGGCGTTGGGACTTTGAAAGTCGGCGTTCCCCGCGGCGCCCCAGTCGATCTGAAAACCGCTGCCGCTGTTGGTAAAATTATTGACCGCCAGGGCGTAGGTTTCCCCGGCTACCATGTCGACCGGCGCCAGGAAATTGTCTTCACCCGGCGCACAACCGGGCGGCTGCGAAAAATCGGTGGCCGAGGCGCTCAGGCCGGTAGGGCCCATGCAGAGGCTGTTGGAAAAAAAGTCGCCGGCCGCCATGCAGCGTTCCACAATTTTGTTGTCGCAATCGGCTGGGCCGTTCGGCAGGCGGTATACCACGAAGTCGAGGTCGTCGTTGGGGTTGTTGGGGGTGAGGGTAAATTCCAACGGGCCGCTGGTGGAAGCCGTCCAGACAAACCACGCCACCTGTGTTTCGATGCCGGTCAGCCCCGCAAAACAATCCGCTCCGTCGAGTTCGGAGGGGTCGATACCGGGGCCGGTAATTGCGGGTACGGAAAAGGGTCTTTTTTCGCAAAGTACTGTCGATTCGATACAATCGCCCGACGGCGGTCCCGCGCTGAAAAAATTGCGGATACAATATTGAAACGAACCCGGGAAAGAGCCGTCCACCCGGATGTAGTACGTTTCGCCGGGCGTCAGGTCGCCCACCACCAGCTCCGCGATGTCGAACTGGCTGTCGTGCTCGCAACCCAGCAGGGTCAGTTGGCCGGGACAGTTGCCGCGGTACAGGGCCACGGATGGTCGCCCCAGGGTTCCGCCGGGCGTGGCGCTGGAGCCGTTGATGGTAATGCTGACATCGGTAGCCACGGCGGTGAAAAAAAACCAGATATCGCGGTTGGCATTGGTGAAACAGGGCGGTTTGGGCACCGGGCTGGCCGTGGCAAAAAACGTGTTGCCAGCGGCAAAAGGGGAGCAAAAATTCTCCACGTTGAAGATTTCCGCCGCACCCTCGCAATTGTCGTTGATCTGAGAAAAAGCGGTATTTATGGAGCAAAGCAGGCCAAGGATCAGGGCCGGAAAAACGGGTAGAAATGTTTTC
>JAKLJF010000330.1 GCA_023151335.1 Thermoanaerobaculia bacterium
ACCTGGGAACAACAAGTTTCCGGGACACTGCAACATTTGCGAAGCGTTCATTTTATCAGCCCGCTGATTGGTTGGGCCGTTGGGGCCAACGGTACCATACTGAAAACAAAGGACGGCGGCGTGATTTGGACATCACAAAATCCCCCTGGTTCAACAATGTCAACTATGTTTAACAGCGTTCACTTCGTTAGCCCACTGAACGGTTGGGTTGTTGGGGCAAATGGCATAGTGCTAAAAACCGAGGATGGCGGCATCACCTGGGTGCTGAAACCAATGGGAACAAACACAATATTTAACGACGTATTTTTCGTTAACGCCGATACCGGTTGGGTGGTAGGCGCCGGCGGAACAATACGCAAAACCACGAATGGCGGGGTGACCTGGACGCCGCAAGGGGCTGGGACAACCTCATTCAACGGCGTTTATTTTATCAACGCCGATACGGGTTGGGTAGTCGGAAATAGCGGTACTATACGGAGAACCACAAATGGAGGTCAAAATTGGACGCTGCACCTCGTTCCCGGAAATCCTGTTAATCTCAATGCGATATATTTTGTTGACAATCACAACGGCTGGGTAGTCGGCAACAACGGTAAAATTTTCACATCCGAAAATGGCGGAGCAGTTTGGGATGAACAAAGCTCCGGAACGTCAAACCATCTCTACGGCGTTCATTTTACCGATAGCCAGAATGGCTGGGCAGCAGGTACGGTTGGCACGATCTCAAGAACAACAAACGGAGGAGCCTGGAACGCGCAATCATTCGGAGTCGCGCAAACGCTCCGTGCCGTTCATTTCCCTGTCGACCAAATTGGTTGGGCAGTGGGCGACAACGGCACGATCATAAAATACAACGCGGCTCCGACGGCTACCTTTACCTGGTCGGCTCAGGGTGGTAATGTTGACTTTAAAAATACTTCTACCGGCGCCGTCTCATGGCATTGGGACTTTGGTGATGGCATATTCAGCAACGAGGAACACCCGCAGCATACATACACCACCGACGGTACATACACCGTGAGACTGCGCGTCGCCAATGCCTGCGGGACGGTGCTGACCACTTCCCAGACCGTAACCATCATTTTACCTCCCTCGCCGCCCGTTGCCGGATTTACAGCAACACCCACCACCGGCTGCACTCCTCTTTCGGTGCAATTTGATGCCAATTCATCGGGCGCCACTGCCTGGCAATGGATATTTAACGGCGGAACGCCAGCCACTTCCACTGATCAAAACCCGACGGTGACATACACTGCCCCCGGAACCTACACCGTAACCCTTACCGTGAGCAATACAGCTGGTACGGACAGCCTCACGCAGACCAATTACATCACGGTGAATACTCCGCCGACCGCGGATTTTACCCTGAATGCAAACGGTTTCAATGTCACCCTTAATAACCAATCTGTCAATGCTATTTCATACGTCTGGGACGCCCCTGGCGGAACGCTAAGTAATTCAACCGCAGTAAATCCGACGGTAACGTATACCGGCCCTGGCACTTACAAAGTTACCCTCACGGCGTCCAATGCCTGCGGTACCGGCGCCGCAATGCAATCCGTTACGATTTTGCCCCCTGCGCCCAGACGTCTCTATGTCGACCACGAGGCCGGCGGGACAAACGATGGTTCTTCCTGGGAAAATGCATTCCGTCGCTTGCAGGATGCACTGAACACGGCTATTTCCGGTGATACGATTTGGGTGGCCGAAGGTACTTACCTGCCCACTGAGACGTACGGTGGCGCCGGCGACCGGTACCGGGCCTTTAATATCACCGGGAAAGGGGTTGCCATATTCGGTGGATTCAACGCGACAGAGACATTACTCTCGCAGCGGGATTGGAAGAAATATCCGACCAGCCTGAGCGGCGATATCGGTGTGCCCGGAGATGCGGCCGACAACGCCTACCACGTCATTTATATGCGCGACCTGCCTCCTACGGCCAGGCTAGACGGGTTTACTGTTACAGGCGGACGGGCTGATAGCAGTGGCAGCGAGGACAGCGGCGGCGGGGTTTTCAACACCGGTTCAAGTGCATCCAATCCGACTTTTGCCAACTGTATTTTTACCGGCAACTCGGCCGTACAACTGGGAGGGGCGATGCTCAATTCCAGCAAAACGGGTGTTGTTTCGCTGATCAACTGCATATTTTCACGCAATTCGGCAAATTACGGCGGCGCGATGTTCAATGAGGGTTCGGGTAACCTTGCGCTGATCAACTGCGTATTTTGGGACAATTCTGCTGCCAATTGGAGAGGGGCGATGCTCAACATCAGCCTGAACAGCCTGATAGCGACCAACTGTACATTTTCAGGCAATTGGGCAGCAATTCAGGGTGGGTCAATGGCCAATTTGTTTTTAAACGTTACCACGACTAACTGCATTTTTTGGGGCGAGAGGGCCGGAACCGATCCTGTTTTTTATAATTTTAGCTCGTCTGTTACAGCGGGCCATTGCCTGACGGATGCGTCGGACTGCAACGCGCTGGGCGCCGGGGTTACCTGCGGCCCGGGCATGCACTTCGACACCGACCCGATGTTCGCTGATACTTCCAACGGCGACCTTCGCCTGCAAAGCTGCTCGCCGGCCATAGATGCCGGTCTCGACAGCGCGGTGCCTGCCGGCATGATCACCGATCTAGCGGGCAAATCCCGATACTTTAAATCTACTACATTGCTACAGGCAACCGTGGACATCGGCGCCTACGAATACCAGGGGCAAAAAGCGCCATGCTCCGGCCTAACGCTTTTTGTGGGCAGCGCTTGCGGTGCTCCCGGCGATATACTGGTCATTCCGGTCACGGTGCAGGGATTTACGAATATCGCCGCTATACAGGGCACAGTTTCGCTTATTCCCGGCCCATTCAGTCCGATAGGCGTCCAGAGCAACACTTCGGCGGCCATGAGTGCTAACCCGTCCGGGAACGCCATGAGTTGGCTCTGGTGGAATACGCCCTCCGGAGGCATGACCTTATCACCGGGCGACACCCTTTTCTTTGTCCTGGTGCAGGTGGACCCAGCGGCCCTCCCGGGCAGCGGGCCGGTAGTTGCACAAATTGACAGTACGCTTTTAAATCTCAAAGCGTTTCAACCCCCCAACAATCCTGTCCCAGTGACCGCGGTAGGAGGCGATTTTTGCGTATTGGATGAAATACTGGTGTGTGGTGTAGTGGCTTCAGAAAACGGCCAGGGCGTTGAGTCAGTTCAGGTAACGATTACCAATATTTCAAACTCATCGGTCGATACTGTGCTGACAGGCCCTGATGGAATTTACCAGCAGGGTAATTTAAACGCCGGTAAGGATTACTTAGTCGAGCCTTCCAAATCCGGCGCAAATCCGGGCTGCATCGACGTGTTAAGCGTATGGTTATTGAATCAGATACTTTTAGGCAACATGCCATACGTATCCAACTACCAGAAAATAGCCGCCGATGTTCTTACCGACAAGGTAATTAACTGGTCAGACTTGTTTGCGTTGATAGACCTTATCCAAAACAATACATCGTTGAACTGGCGTTTCCACGCGGTTCATCACCCTTTGCCGCTCCTCGATCAAACGGCTGTGGTTCCGCATCTGAATGAATACTACGAACTGCTCAATTTGAGCGCGGATACCTGCGGTCTGGATTTTATCGCCATACCCCTTGGCGCGTTGGCCGGCCCAGCGAATTGTTACACCGGCAATACCGCGGTTGCGCGCGCCGACGCATTGGATATACAGGTTGAAACCGCATGGCGGGAAAAAGACGGTCTTTTCGAAGTACGGCTGAAAGGATTGAGCCGAAGCGATATTATCGCGTTACAGGCGCCACTCCGCTTTGATGAAACGCAACTGGAATTCCTGCGCGTGGAACCTGGCTGTTTTGATGGGTGGACAAACGGAACAATTCCGCATCCATGGGCCGAACGCGGGTTGCTGCCCCTGGTTTGGTTCGCTTCCGGTCCGGCAGCGAATGGTTGCACTGGAGCGGATGGAGACGTTTTATGTTCCCTTGTTTTCCGGTTGCGTCCGGGCGCACGTCCCGAATCGCTCGGTCTGGATATGTTCGAAAAAGGTATGCCAGCGAGGGCGTATACTACCGACAGAACAGCTATGGAAATTCGATTGAGTGAAAGTCTGATAAAGTCAGATGCGCCCCGTTTGCTGCGGAACCGGCCCAATCCGTTCGCGGAGGAAACAGTTATTCCGGTTTATCTGCCCGCGAATACGGTTATCGCTGAAGTTCGAATTACAGATTTGCTCGGTCGTGAAATCGAACATTTCTGGATTGAAGGACGCGGCGAATTGTCGGTACCGTTCCGGTATGATGGTTATAGGCCGGGGGTCTTGTTTTATTCACTGTTTGTCGACGGAAAACTGATTTCGACACAACGAATGGTGGTGCAATATGCCGATAAATAAATCAGATATGGCTGCATCATATTTCATTCCAATTGCTTCAAAAACCAATTTTTATCTGCCGCCCGCGGCATTGCGTCCACCTTATCCTTTAATTTTTTTTTTGCCTTCGAGTCGTTTGGCGGCAACTTCAGCAAGCGGAACATTAAATTGATAAATAATTTAAAATACTTCTTTTTCTCATTTTCAACCGGATGTCGTTGCAGGTAATTGCGCGTACTGTCGAGCAGTGATTCCAAAGGATCGAAATAATTGTGTTCATAAAATATTTTAGCAAGCATAACCTTGGCGATGAGAAAAAAGTTAGGGTCGTCCATATCGAATTCTGCCAACAGGCGCATAGCCTCCTCGTAACGGCCTTGGGCGTATCGCAGTCGGGCAAGGCAGAAGGAAAAAGCGCTGTCCCTGGATTTGGGCGACACCATGTTTCGGAAGTCATGGATGAAGGTTTCGACCCATTCGTGCTCTTCCAGGGTAATGCCGAAGGCGGCCGTGTTGACGTAGGTAAAATGGGAGAGGTAACCCTCCGTCAACAGGTAGCCCTGCCCGACACCCGAGCGGTAGAGTTCGAAGCCTTCGCGGGTGTATGCGGGTTCGCCCCGGTTGGAGCGTTTGATGCAATAATTGATACAAATCCGGTAAATGTCGCCGATTTCCTGGCCACTGAATTGTTCGTGGCAATCGTGCAACAGGCGGCGGACTTCGCCGAACCAGATTTCATTGTCTTGTCCGTCGGTGAGCGCCAGGTAGGCATAGTAGTAAATTGCGATGGCCGGGTTTGAAAGCAAGTCTGTTTTTTGTTCCAGAAAGGCCAGCAATTCGGGCAGTATACCCGGGTTATGTTCCTGCGGATGCAGGTCGCGAAAGGGCAATTGCGCACAGGACAGTTTTAGTTTTTCGGCAAAATAACCGGCGTCGAGCATGTTGCCGACGGCTTCCAGCTGCGCTTCCTTCATGTTGGCGTGCCGCACGGCGTGGTCGTACGATTCGTATTCGAGCCGGAACTGCCGCCACAGGTAATCGGGGTTGCGCAGGGGCGTTTTTTTAAGCATGCCGCGGGCGTCACGCAGGGTGCGGTCGAAGGCGTCCGCTTTGCCCAGGTGTTCGTAGGCCCGGGCGAGGTGCATTTTCAGCAGGATTTCGTCGGCCAGCATTTCTTTGCAGGCTAAGTATTTTTCGACCAGTTTGTGCAGATAGCTGCGCACATTGGGGTAATCGGCGGCTTTGGCCGGCTCGTCGGGCCACAAAGCGCGGCAGGCTGCCGCGTCGCTGAAATCTGGATTTCGTTTGCTCCGCTCCGCGCGGTAAAACCCGAACAGGCGCTGCATGTCGTCGCGCTGGTTGAAAAAAGGCGAACACAGAAATTGCTCCAGGTTGCGCAGTTGCCAGGCCGACAAGGCGTTCAACAGTTGAAGAAGTTTACTTTTTTCCATGTGGCAAAGAAATAATTTTTTCCAATAATATCTTGCAAATGGCTCGTTTTCAATGGGTTTAATTTTACAAAAAATCCAAACAGGGTAAAATTTGTATTTTTCTGATGGGGGGATTGAATTCATTTTTGTATCGCAGTCAATCCAATGGATAACATTATTCC
>JAKLJF010000331.1:0-5648 GCA_023151335.1 Thermoanaerobaculia bacterium
CACTCTAAACTACTCTAAACCATTCTAAACCACTCTAAACCATTCTAAACCACTCTTAAACCCCCTTTTATTTAAACGGATTCGAAAACCGTGCATCCGTGATCATTTCCTCATCCGTCAGCGTTTTCAGGAAAGCAACCAGCGCCTGTTTATCGCTTTCGCTCAGGTTCAGCCGCAGGGGGCTGCCGTTGGGCTGGAGTTCCGGGCTGAGGTTCGGGTGCGCCTGGATGCCGGAGTTATAGTGTTCCACCACTTCTTCGAGGGTGGCGAAACGCCCGTCGTGCATATAAGGCGCCGTGAGGGCGATGTTGCGCAGCAATGGCACTTTGAACATGCCGTCGTCAGACGGGCTGCCGGTGATGCTGCCTACGCCTTTATCGGCGCTGGCCACATCGAGGCCGTTGTTGGCTTTCAATTTCTGCGGGCGGCTTTGGGTTTCGCTGTGGCAGGAGGCGCAATTATTCAGGTAAATGGTTTTGCCTAAATTTTCCTGGGCGGTAAAGCCGGAGAAGCTGTTATAGGCAGCGTTGCCGTATACGTTATAGCCAATAGTCTTCGTTGCTTCTTTGTCAAATTTACTTTTGTACGAGCCAATCGCGTTGACGAATTCGGCGATAGCCTCCGAAACGCGGTCGCTGGTCACGTTTTCGGAGCCGAAAGCCATTTTAAACAAAGGCGCATAGTAAGGTTTGCTTTGAACCGCATTGACGATATCGCTGTGGGTCATGTCCATTTCCTTGGGATTGGTCATGGAAGCGATGTTTTGCGCGGTGGCGGTGTTGGCGCGGTTGTCCCAGAAGAACGGAATACCCGATGGGCCGAACAGGTCGGTGCCATAGTAAGCCGAAAAATTGAGCACCGATCCAAGGGCGATAGAGTTCCGGTCGCCGGCGCGGTTGAACACGCCGGTGCTTACCTTTTTGTCGTCGGAGAAAGCGAGTTCCTGCTTGTGGCAGCTGGCGCAGGAAACGGTGCCGTCTTTCGACAGGCTCTTGTCATAGAACAATACGCGGCCGAGGATGGCTTTGTCCTGTTCCACCGGACGGGCTGCCAGGCCCAGATTGGCGATGTGGATGGGCAACTCGGAGCGGTAATCGTCGGGGATTTCCGGCAGATTGAGGTATTGTGAGATCAGGGCGTAATCTTCCGGTTCATAATAATAGAAGTTGAAGTCTGCTTTTTTGTTGCATGCGGCGGCCAGCAGCAGCGCGCCGAACAGCGGTAGAATGATACGGAATTTTTGCATGGTTAAACAGTGTTGGTGAAGAGTACGGGTGTAGCAGGGAAAAACCGATGTAAAAATAGCGGTTCTGTGGTGAACTGGCATGCCCCGGTTTAGCGAATTCGTATTAAAGTTGCGTTAAACCGCTGACAATACTATGACGAATGACGCATCAAAAGGGCTGCCTGGTTGGGTGAACTTTAAATTTTTTATAAAATCAGCGTATGCCGGCCCCCGCTGTCCCTTTTCGCCAAAAGTGATCCAGTTGGCAACTAAAGGATATGGCGAGGGTGGCGGGGGCAAAGTTGTATTTTTCGGGATCGTAGGTGTTCATAAAATCACTGAAATTCAGGTGGAAATCGGCCCAAAACGGGCGAAAACCGAAACCGCAGAAAAAGCCGGTTTCCGGCAGGAAGATAGGCGAATCGCGTTCGATGTTTCGAATGATTGACAGATCCGGCTCTCCGATCTCGACGTCCACGTCGCCACGAACGTATTGCAGCCGGCTAAAGCGAATTGCCGTGCCGAAACGCACCCATTTGGCCTGAAAAGCGAAAGCCGGTTGCAGAAAGGTTCGGTGAAACCTCAGGTCTGAGTACACATTCAGGTCGTAGGTATTCTTTACGGCGCCGCCGCCCCAGCCGCCGAACACGCTGAACGACGTGTATTTACCCACCGGAAAATAAGCGCCCAGGGCCAGTTCGGTCAGCCGGCCTTCCCCGGATTCGTAGCCCGACTTTTCGCCGGAGTTGATCTGCATGTGGTTGACCATGACAGCCATGTGTTTCAGGGGGCTGTACATGCCATGGAATTCGTAGCCGCTGAATTCGTCGCCGGAGATCATGCCTACGCTCACTTGGGCGTCGTGTTGCTGTTGTAGAAAAGGCGTACGCAGCGTGTTGGGCGCATAGTAGTAGTGCGTACAGCCGGAGCTGGTGAATAACAGGGTGGAAGCGGCAAAACAGAAAAGGTAAAAGCGGGTCATCGGAAAAAAGTTACCGGTTAAACGAAATAATTATACAGGTGCGGTTACTGCCTGCAAAGTTGCCCGAATCCGGCGTTTTTCCCAACACCGGTACCGGGGAAAATCAAAACGGTTTTCCGTGAATTTTCGCTCCCTGTGATCAGGTAGTTTAGAGGGTTTAGAGGGTTTAGAGGGTTTATGAAGGTTTATGGGGTTTAGGGGACGCGTTCAGGCGGCGGGGCGCAGGGTAAACCAAAAAGTGCTCCCGCCTTCCGGCGCACTTTCCACGCCGATCTCGCCGCCCATTGCCCACACGAATTCCCGGCTGATGGCCAGGCCCAGGCCGGCGCCGCCGGGCAAGGCCCCGGGCATCCGGAAGAACCGTTCGAATATTTTTTCTTTATAAATATCCGGTACGCCGGGGCCCCGGTCGCGAACGGAGAACCGGATCATAGCGTCGCGGTATTCCACTTTTATTGTTACCACCTGTTTTTCCGGCGAATACCGGATCGCGTTGGACAACAGGTTTACCAGTACCCAAACGGTTTTATCGGCATCGGCAAGCGCCATTTTAACTGGCTTGGGCAAAGCATCCACTTCCAGTTCAATTTGTTTTTCCTGTGCCTGCGCAGTCAATACCTGCCGGGCGGCTTCGATTATTTCGCCGGGATGCACCGGTTCCAGGCTGAGTTGGATATTGCCCGTTTCGGCTTGCGCTATTTTGAGCAACTCTCCGGTAATGTTCAGCAGGCGGCCTGCGTCGTCGTTCAATTGGCGCAGCAGGTGCCGCTGTTCCTCATTCAGGTTGCCGATACGGTCGTCCTCCAGCAGGCGAAGCCCCATTTTAATGGAGGAAATCGGCGTTTTCATCTCGTGGGAAATGGTGGCGATAAAATTGGTTTTTGCCACGTCGCGTTCGCGGAATTGAGTGACATTTTTTAACACCAATACTTTTCCGATGCCTTGTTCGCCGTTCGTTTTACCGGTTTGAACCGCGATATCGATCGATTCCGGCATAAAAAAGGACTCTTTGCCGTCGGCAAAAATTTTCAGCGGTTCGGTATCGGGTTTAACGGCACGGGCAAGCAGGGCGCGCAACAGATCATTGGTCAGCGCCACTTCGCGGGCATCCTTGCCGATCAGATGACCGGCGTTTAGATGCAAAAGCTGCAGCGCCGGTTCGTTGGCGAAAAGTACCCGCTGGTTTTCGTCCAGGCCGATCACCGGGTCGTGCATGGCGCCAATGACGGTTTCCAGCCGCTTCTTCTCAAACATCAGGCGCGCCAGGTTGCTGTGCTGGTAGTCGTCGAGTTTGGCAGCGAGTTCGTTGAAAGCATTGGTCAGCGCGCCGAATTCATCGGAGCGGCGCAGGTGGATCCGTTGTTCATAGTTGCCCTGCGCGATTTCCTGGATACCTTCCGTCAGCTGTCGAACGGGGTTGGCGATATAACCCGGGAAATTGACCAGAAAAACGAATCCGATCAGCACGCAAAACGTAGCGATAACACCCAGAAACATGGCATTGTCATAAGCCGTTTTCCTCGCCTGTTCATTCTTGCGCGCGATGGCCTGCAGGTTCAGGTCGGCGATCCGGATCAACTGATGCCGGACGCCGGCACGCGCCAGGCTGTCCGCGGGATTTTTTCCCAGGCGGGCGTACTCCCGCCCTAAAACTTCTGTGGCCTCTTGCTCGCCGATTTCTGTAATATTTATGCGCTGGTTTTCCAGGTTTTTTTCAAAGATCTCCCGGGCCGAAGGATCGAATTCCAGACCATCCAGCGCGTGTTGCATGGCCTGGATGTATTCGAGGGTTTTGTAATTGTCCTGCAAAATGGCGCCGGAATCGCCGGACAGATCATTGATACTCAGGATGCCCACGGCGCTTACCAGCACCAGCATGCCGAACAGGAGCACGAGGCCGAGCGTAAGTTTAGTTTTTAAGTTCATAACGGTGGACGGTGGACGGTAGACGGTAGACGGTGGACGGTGGACGGTAGACGGTAGACGGTGGACGGTGGACGGTGGACGGTAGACGGTGGACGCGGGCCTGAACTCCGGTAAGCGAATCCAGCAAGACAGCCGGCGCGCAGCAACCGGGATGTATTCCTTTGCCAATTTTTCAAAAAACGGTATGAAACAATTGTATTTGCCTTTTATTTCAATAGTATTTCTGGCTAATGGCCTTCGCGCGCAAGTAAATCATGCAACATCAGGCTTACAAACTGTTTCCGGAATTTCACAAGCGCAACTGGATACTGTGGCCCAATATGCCAAAGTATTTCCCAACGGCACTCAACTGGCCATCGCGTTGGCGCAAAACGACCAGGTCGCCTTTCTGGGGTTGATCCGCGAAAACGACACCTTGCGCAGCATCGTTAACCATCAATCGGTGTTCGAGATCGGTTCCATTACCAAGGTGTTCACCTCTACCCTGCTCGTCCAGTGCGCGCAGGCGGGTTTAGTCAGGCTGGATGCCCCGGTACAGGAATATTTTGACTTTCCGCTAAAAATATCCGAAAAGGATGGAGCGCCAGTTACGCTGAAAACCCTGGCCAACCACACTTCCGGGCTGCCGCGCTTGTCGCCGGACTTGCTGACTTTGGCGCTTTCCAATATTGAAAATCCCTATAAAAGTTACGGACCCGCCGAATTGAAAAAGGAATTGGCAGAAAAAACAACTCTGTATACAAAACCCGGTGAGAAATATCACTACTCCAATTTAGGCAGCGGGTTACTGGGTTTCATCCTGGCGCAACAATCGGGTAAAACTTATTCCCAACTGTTGGAAGAACGAATTTTCGGCCCTTACCTAATGACCCGTTCCTGTGCCGACCGTGCCGAACTGAAAGGCGCCGTAGTACCAGGCCTGAGCGCCGGGGGCGATACTACTTCCCATTGGGATTTCGACGCGCTCAAGGGCGCCGGCGCAATACTTTCCACCGCGGAAGATATGAGCAAATTTATGCAGGCCAATTTTCGGGAAGATTCCCTGCTGGCCTTTCAGCGGCAAAAAACGTTTTCCGTTTCCGAAACAATGGACGTGGCCCTCGGCTGGCATATACTCAAGCCAAAAGGCGGCGGCATTTATCACTGGCACGACGGCGGAACCGGCGGATTTTCCTCCAACATGGTGATGGATGTGGAACGGAAAAACGGGGTCATCGTGTTGTCCAACGTTTCCGCCTTTCATCCGAAAACCTCCAACGTGGAGCAGATTTGTTTCAGGCTGATGAAAATGCTGGAATAAATGATTACTTCTGCCAACCTTTTACGGTGAAATACCGGTCTGGACAATTACATTTGCTTCCGGATTATTTCACCATTAAAACATTATTGCTATGAAGTTGTCCAAATCGCTCCTCCAGGCCATCATGGCCGGCCTTACCATCGGCGCAGCCGCTACAACCAATACTTCCTGCACGAAGGCCGAGGAACTCATCGACAAGATGGAGCACAAGTGCA
>JAKLJF010000331.1:5658-5989 GCA_023151335.1 Thermoanaerobaculia bacterium
ACCCCAACGGCGAGGGCGGCACATTCGACCCCGGTAACTGTCCGGCCTGCGGCATGGGTTAATTCTGATGTCCAAAATACTTGCTTCCATTGCCTGCAACCTCGATGCCGACATGCTCCTGGCATCCCTGCCTCTGTTTGATTCCGAAAAAGTGCAAGCTATCGAATGGTCGTTCGACGCGTTGTATCATGTGCGCAACATTCCGCCCTGGTTTGTAGAACTGTTGCGGGCTTTTGCCGCTGAAAACCGCCTGATCGGCCACGGGGTATATTTTTCGCTGTTTTCCGGAAAATGGCTGCCCGAACAGCAGCAATGGCTGGATCATTTGAAA
>JAKLJF010000332.1 GCA_023151335.1 Thermoanaerobaculia bacterium
TCGCCGTCAACCTGCACGAGCGACGAAAGGGTGCTCAGGCTGTTGAACAAAAAATGCGGATTTACCTGGCTGCGCAACAGGGCATACTGCGACTCTACGTGTTCTTTCCGGGCTTTTTCTGCGCGCAAGGCGGCCTCCCCCATACGCTGCATGATACGGCGATGGGTGAGCAGATAATATACGAACAACGCCATGATGATGTAATTCACATACGCGAAGCGCATCGACATCCGGGCGTAGTCCGAATCGGCCACAATGCTGTTGTCGGCTCGTTCAAGGGTCACCGTTTGCAGCCAGTAGATCAATTGTACGGCAAAATGATTGACGACCAGGTTGGCCGCTGCGAAGGTCAGGATAGCCGCTGCATTAGGCAGTATGCCGCCTTTGCTGATGATCTCTTCTCCAAACCAGCGCTCAAACTGCTCGTGTATCCGTTCGGCCAGAAACAACCAGCCAAAAATGATCAGGCTCCCGACCAGGTATTCCGATAATAAAATACCGAAATTTCTGCCAATGATGGCGCTCCACTGCCGGTCCTCCCCGTGCAGGTTTACATACATCAGCACCCCGTAAAAGAAAATGTTGAGGCCGAAGGCCAGCAGCAGTTTCGTTCGTGTCGGGATGCGGTGTATCATAAACGTCAGGCATTCAAGTCGTCTATACTTTTCCCCGGTGCAAAAATGAATCATCCCGCCCCTTTTTACAAAAAAGGCAGGATGATTGCCCGCATCGGCGGGAAGAATGACGAAAAAACGGCGTTGAATTTTTCCAGGCTAAAATGAGCCTTAATTTAACTGGAACTGTATCGCCACGCCCGAACTGATCGTAGTGATCGGGAACGACTGCGACGTTTTAGGTACCGTTTTGTCGTATTTGGTGTACAGCCGTAGCGTAAGCCGCCGGTTCAGGGCATAATCCACGGAAACGTCGATCGTGGTTTTGCGGCCCCCGCGGGTGGGTATGGCTTCTTCCAGCTGATCGAGGCGGTGGTTGACCGTGATGTCGTCGTTCAGGTCAAAGTCTACCTTGAAGGTCATGTCGTTGGCTTGCTGACCACCGCCCCGGCCACCGGGTGGTGTGGTCGGCGTGGCAGGTGTGCTGTCTTTTTTCGTACGGCTTTTGCTTTTCTTTTTGCTTTTCAGGAAGGGGAGTTCCACATTTTTCATCCGGTATCCGAAACCGAAGGTATAGCCTGTAACGCGCGATTCGGCCAGCTGATAATCGATAAACGACATGGCCAGGGTGCGGCTTTTTTTGAAATTCAGTTTGAATGTCATGTCGTTCTTTAACTTGACGTCCACGCCAAGCAGGGGCGACATTTGCTCGTTGATCAACACCTGCGGAATTTCGTACCGGGCAATGTAGTTGTAGGATAGTTCGTCGGTTACGAACTTGTTGCCCGGGTTGTAAAAAAGATCGGTATTGTAGGAACTGACCGTCAAGGTATTTTTATAGCCATGGGTGATCTGTATGCTTGAAAACACCTGGCTCAGTTTGCCTATTTTGGACAGCCCGTTATAAGTCAGTTTCCAGTTGATAGCCGGACGGGTTTTAAAGATATCAAGCCCTACCTTATTGGGATCCGACTCGGAATAAGCCGCGATAAAGGCGGGAATCAGCACTTCCTGCTGTATTTTTCCGTATCCGTAAGAATAAGCATAGCCGTCCTTGATATGGGGGTTCGTATTACCGGCTTCCTGTCCCAAACGGTTCGAGATGACCGTCCGGTAATCTTTATATCGGGCGAACAGGCCGTTTATGTCGTTGTTGAACAGGGTTTTCATGCTAAAATACGACACGGTGAAACTACCCATATCGCGCGCCGCGCGGTGCTGAAAAGCTGTCGAGTCGGGGCTGAGATGGAAGTTTTGGTCTTTGAATAATTCAGTGCTGTTGCGCGCGTACTGCCGGTTGGCATTCAGTTCCACCCGGAAATCCTGGAAGGGTTCGATAGTGGCAGAGGCATCGAAATTCTGGGTGTAATTGCGCATGACCTGCTGGTTGAGCTCCGGCCTTTGGGTGATCCAGCCTTTAGTCGCAGCCTCGTCGAGCCACCTGGAATCGGGCTGAAAACCGGCTACGAACGCCCAGCCGGGCGCGGCGAATCCCTCGCTCAGACCCATGAGTTTGGTATCAGGCGTAAAGCCGGGGATCACGGCGCCGAAGTTCTCGCTGTAAGTAGCCCGGGCGCGGCGCACCATCATCAGCGGGCGCAGGGCAATGCGTTCGGCCATGGAGGGCTGGCGGTCTTTCTTTTTATCTTTATCTTTTTTGTCCTTGCCGCCTTTTTTGTCCTTGTCTTTTTTCGAATCGTCGGCGCCCGCGGTATCGCTTCCGGGCGCGCCGGGTTTGCCGTCTTTGTCGCGGTCGCGGTTTCGGCGCGGTGAAACGCCGGGGGCGCCACCGGGATCATCTTTACCACCGGGCAGCAAGCCGCCCGGATCGGCGCCGCCAGGCATATTCCGGCCTCCGGGCGTTTTGGGTGCGCCTTTGGGTGCAGGTTTGTTGATTTTCGCCAGGTATTTGCTTTTGTTGTACAGGGTTTCAAAATTGAATTCGCCGTTGATCTGCCGTACGCTGGTATTTTGAATAACGTTCCCCAAAGAGCGGCTGTTGACCACGTTGGCATGCTCTGCCGGCGTTTCCAGGTATTGCAGTTTCAACGACTGGGCAGTCCAGGTGTAACTGGCTGTGTACGAGGCTTTTACCGTTATCCAGTCCATCAGCGGGATCACCTTGAAGGGCAGGGTATAATTCAGGCTGGCGTTGTGCGTGTAATTTTTCGGCCGCCCGAGGGTTTTGAGGTTTTTCAGGATGGAGTCGCGACGTTCGGCTTTCGTATAAGGGGTGAAGCCGTCGGGTTTGTATTGCTGTGGTTCATCGATCAGGCTGCGGGCCGTGGCGTCGAAATTGAAACGCAGGTTTTTAGTGATGTCCCAGCCCAGGTCGTAGTTTCGATCCCAGGTAAAACGCCGGTTGTAATACGTATTCAGGGCGGGGTCTTCGCCGGCAAAACGGTATGTAGTGGACTGTGACAACCGTTCGAGGTTGGTATTGAAACCGTATGTGTTGGGGATTGGATTAAAGTTGAGTTCCGTGATCCACTTGAAATATTTGTCCTTTTTGATGAGATTTTTAAACGGTTGAATGGGCTTCAGGCCGGTCGCATACTGGTAATCCAAGCCGCCCTTGTACTGGTTTTGCTGATCGTTGATGATAAAGGGGTCGCGTTTCCGTTGCTGGTTGAAAGCGTAGGTCAGGCTGAAGTTTTCAATATTCCAGGGCAGGGGAATTTTCCGGGGCGCGCCGGTGCGTTCCTTGCGAACGTTGGTGAAGTTGAACCCGCGCACCGTGGTCACGTCCTGCGCCATACTGCGGATTTCGTTGCGTTTGACGGGGTCGGCCTCGTTGTTTATCTTGTCCTTGAGTTTAATATCGAGATCATAAGGATCGTATTCGGGGTTTTTGGTGGTATTGGAATACTGGGCATAGAAGGGAATACGCAGGCCTGATTTTTCAGGCAGGAATTTACCCAGTTCGAGGTTGGTGGAAATATCGTATTGGATGATCTCCTCCCGTTGGCGCTGGATGAGTTTTTGCTCGATGCTGCCCCAGCCAATGCTGCTGTAGTTGCCGGAGAAAGAAACATTACCCAGGTCAGCCAGTTTGATATCCACCCTGGCCTGTCCGGCAAAACCGCCTTGTTCGTTAAAGCCATTGAGGCGCAGTTCATTGATCCAGGTTTCAACGCAGTGCTTATTGGTGTAGTTATCAGTACTGTCCACATTGCGCACACCCACCATAATGCCTTTAACATAACCCAGGTTCGGGTTGCCTTTGATTTTGACCCTGGCCCTGGGATTGTAGGGATCCGCGGTGATAAAGGCTTTCCCCAAATCGTAAGTCGGGTCGGCATTGCGCTGTTTTTTTACGTCGACAAGCAAGCTCAACGGGAAGTCGAAGTTGTTTTCCGGCCGCCATACTTCCTCTTTGTAGCTGCGACTTTCGGGGTTCAGATTGATAACATTATCGGGGTTGGAGGGCACCAGCGGTATTTCGTACTCATAAAAGTTGTTGAAAAAGTCTGAACCAAGTCGGATAAATATGGTCATATCCGTACTATCGAGTGGTTCGTCTATGCTTTCTGCGTGTACAAACATTTTCAGGCGCTCGAACTGCCGCAGGTCCATGTTCAGGGTTTTGAAAATAGCGCGCGCGTCGCAGTAGCCAAGGCTGCAAATGGTCATGGACAACGCCTGTTCGTTTTGCAAAATATCGGGAAATGCGCCTACCGACTGTTCGCGGGAGATGCCGTAAGGAATGGTGTAATTGAAAGGGGTGCGGGCGGCATTTTCCTCGATACTCACGGCGTTTACGTCAAATGGGGTATTCGGTGGGCCCACGTCGCAGACGACGCCGGTGGAGTCGACCGAGGGTAGCGCTTGTGAAAAACGCCGCCATTGGTTGCGGCCCAGTTCGAGCGTGGCGAAGCGAAAGGTAGTGCGTTCGGTAAAACCTTTCCAGAGCATGCGTACGAAACGGATGGAACGGAAATCCTGGATGCCACCCACTTTGTCGCGTTTGTTGTGATCGAGCGGTACTTTGAAGCGATACCAGATAAAGCGGTCGTCGCCGCGGTCGAATACCACCGTATCGGTGATAAAATCGCGCAGGGCCGGCGATTCCACGTCGAGGCCGGTTACGGTTTTTCCATCGGTAAAGGTGATGTCCTTTTGGGCCATGTGTATCTTATACCGGAAATAAGCCTCCGTCTCGTTCAGCGAGTTGTCGCGGTTGAGGTCTTCAGAGTCGGGGTAGTTGGTGGCCGAGGGATTGAGATTGTCGAAGTTATTGACGGGCGAATTGCCTTCCGGGCCGTTGAAGCGGCGGTAACGTTCGAGCAGGCCGGTGTTGTCGGGGAAGCTGGGGTCGCGGAAATAGCGGAAGTTGTCGTTGGAGGGGTCGGCCAGGATGGAGTCTTTGGCGGCTTTCAGCATGGCCGAATTCTGGATGATCTGGAGCCAGTCATTAAAAAACTGTCTTTCCAGGGTGTCGTTCAATCCGTCGAGACCCAGATCCTGCAAGCCGCGTTTGGCCGGGTCGTTGTCAAATGCATTCACCACGGGCGGCAGCACGGGCACGCGTCCCCAGCGGGTGTTGGCCGTGGCGCCGGTGCCTTTGCCGGTGGGCAGGGCGTTTTCAAAAAACTGCCGCGAGTCGCGCATAATGTCTTCGGAAATGGAGCCCAGGTCGATATACATGTCTCCGGCTTGTGAAATGCCGGTACCGTCCTTTTTATCCATGTAGGGGTTAAGTACCCAGAATTCAACAAACTCGATATTCGAGGCTTCAAAGTCGTTGGTATTCAAACCTTTCATAAAACCGGCCCAGCGGGTTTCCGGGCGATTCAGTTCGCCCGATGTAGTGAAGCCGGCGGAGATGCCGGGGTACCCTTCGCCGTTGTCGTCGGCCGGCAGGTCGTAATTGTACGGGCCGCGTTCGCGGGGGAAAATGGTAACGTCGAGTGGCCGAAGGGCCGATTGTTCCAGCGGCGTGAGTTGCCGGTTGGGGAAAATGTCCTGAAACTGGATCAGCCGTGTGTATGGATCGTCGCCGTCGCCGCCTGTACGGGCGATCGGGTCGGCGATATACCAGGCGAGGCGGGCCCGGTTGACCCCCAGCACGAGGCTGTCGCTGAATTGCGATTCGGGAAACAGGCTGTCGGTACCCTGCGGCACGGAAGCCAGCACCCAGGCGTTGGCCGGGTTGGCCAGCGGCAGGTTGGAGGTGCTGCCTTCGAAGTCGTCGATGTAAACAATACCGCCTTTTTCCCCGCCCTGGTTGATGGCCCGGCTGTGACCGGGTTTCAGGGCTGCTACTTCGGCCTGAGCCGTGATGGTAGAGGGTTCTTTGGTATTGATCAGCGGGATTTTGTCCACCAGTTTGGTCAGCCACGGCGCTTCCTTGGAAATGCTGAAGTCGAAA
>JAKLJF010000333.1 GCA_023151335.1 Thermoanaerobaculia bacterium
GTGGATCACCGGCGCAAAACCACCCGCTCCATCAACGTATGGCCCGAAGACAACATGGGCCACGGCGCCGAAGACGCCCGTTACCGCTTCCAGTGGAACTACCCGATCTTCTTCTCGCCCCACGACCCCAAAAAACTTTATGCCTGCTCCAACCACCTGCACGTGACCACCAACGAGGGCCAGAGCTGGCAAACCATCAGCCCCGACCTCACCACCAACGACAAAAGCCGGCAGAAATCGTCGGGAGGCCCCATCACGCAGGACAACACCAGCGTGGAATACTACTGCACCATCTTCGCCGCCTGCGAATCGGCCTACGAACCCGGCCTGCTCTGGACCGGCAGCGACGACGGCCTGGTGCACGTCAGCCGCGACGGCGGCGCCAACTGGACCAACGTCACCCCCGCCGACCTGCCCAAATGGTGTATGGTGAACAGCGTGGAGCCCGATCCCTTTCGCAAAGGCGGACTGTACCTCGCTGCCACCTCCTACAAATCGGGCGATTACCAGCCCTACCTCTTCCATACCGCCGACTACGGCAAAACCTGGCGCAAAATCGTGAACGGCATCAACCCCGGCCACTTCACGCGTGTGCTGCGCGCCGATCCCAAACGCCGGGGACTACTCTATGCCGGCACCGAAGAAGGCATATATATCAGTTTCGACGACGGCGCCAACTGGCAGCCCTTTCAACTCAACCTGCCCATCGTGCCCATCACCGACCTGACCATCAAAAACGACAACCTCATCGCCGCCACGCAAGGGCGCAGTTTCTGGATCATCGACGACCTGACGGTGCTGCACCAGCTGAACGACGTAATCCGGGACAAAACCTTCCACCTGTACCAGCCCATGCCCGCCTACCGCATGCGCGGCGGGCAGCTGCGCAATTCCAAAACCGCCGGCACCAACCACCCCGGCGGCGCCATGATCCATTTTTACCTGAAAAACAAACCGGCTGAAAAAGACACCGTTACCATCGATATCCTCGGCAGCGACGGCGCGGTGATCCGCACCTTCTCGAACAAAAGCAAGGAAGACAAACTCGCCGATCTGAAAGCCGGCGGCAACCGTTTCGTCTGGAATTTGCGCTATCCCAACGCCAAAAAATTCGAGGGCCTCATTCTTTGGTCTACCAGCCTCGGCGGCCCGCGTGTAGTGCCCGGCGACTACGGCGTGCGACTAACCATAAATGGAAAAAGTGAAGAACAGACCTTCAGCGTGCTGCCCGACCCCCGTGCCGGCACCCGTCCGGACGACTTTCAGCAGCAGTTCGTTTTTGTAAAAGGTTGTTACGACAAATTGTCGGAAATACACGGCGCCATTGCCAATATCCGCGATGTGCGCGCGCAAATGAAAAACCTCGGCGAACGCCTGCCGGAAGAGGAGCAACTGAAACCCCTGCGCGACCAATTGAAAACCGTCGATTCGCTGATGACAGCCGTGGAACAAACGTTGTATCAAACGAAAAACCGCTCCGGCCAGGACCCGCTCAACTTCCCCGTGCGCCTCAACGACAAACTCGGCAACCTCATGGAACTGGCCGCCGACGGCGATTTCCCGCCAACCGACCCCATGCGGCAGGTGCGCGACGAATTATTTACAAAAATCGACCTCGAATTGTCGAAATGGCGCAGGGTGCAGGAACGGGAATTGCCGGTGGTGAACCGGCTGGTACGGGAGTTGGGAGTGGAAGTGGTGCGGGTGAAGGAGGAGTGATTAATACGCTTGAATCAACACCTCCGCCGAAATCTTCAACTCCCGGTTCAATTGCCGGATCATCTCCAGGCTCAGTTTTCGTTGCCCCGAAAGTATTTCTGATTTGCGACTCCGGCTGCCGAGGATTCGGTTCAATTCGGATTCAGGTAGCCCCAACTGCTCCAGCCGGAACTTAATGGCCTCAATGGGATGAGGCTTGGGCACAGGATAGTGTGCGTTCTCGTATTCCTTTACCAGTAAGGATAGGATTTCCAACTCGTCACCTGCTCCCGTAGCAGGTTCCGGGTCAAGTTGCATCAGCTCATATATGCGCTCAAGGGCGTCCTCGTATTGCGCTTCCGTCCTAATTGGTTTTAACATATTTTACCGCTTTTGCGTCCAGATTGTCGTAGGCTTTATGTGTTCCGAACCAAACGATAAATACAATCTGAAACTTAAACTCAATATCGACGATGAGTCGATAACTATTGCCGTGAATATTAAAAACTACGCGTTTTCCGGTAAGTACCGAGGCATTTCGGAATTGTTCCTTCATCTCGTTTGGGCTGCTCCATTCCGCTTCCGACACTTCCTCATACCAGGCAAATAGCGCCTGTTGTGCATCCGGATACTCCTCCCAATAGGATTTTAAGGTTTTGACAGCAATGATTCGCATGGCGTAACACGCAAAAGTAATAAATTGTTCCCGAAAAGGGAACGGTGGGGCAGAATTTTTTTTAAGGCAAAGCCCCTCAAGGGCGATCACTTTATCACAAACGTCAGGCTCTCCAATGCCCGCGCCACGGCATCGCCCGGGCACTTGACCCGGATGTCGTCAAAAATATACGTATCGCCCGGCCGCGCGGCGTCGATGACAGATTTCACCCCGGCTTCATACCGCGCGCCGGTATTGGTAACTTCGGACATAAGCTGACCCTTGCGCAGGTGGATCACTTTGTAACTCGCCACATCGCACATTCCGCAGATATCCAAACCTTCTATGACCGCGGCCAAACCGCCCTGCGCCCTGAACTGCCCATTACCCATGCTGCCCGACCGGTGCTGCGCTCCCAGGCGGATAACCGGGTCGGGAAAACGTTTTACCCGGTATTTGAATGTTAGCGGTTTGAGTCTGCCTCCTGAAACGGTAATGCTGCCTTCGCCGGCCGTGCCGGCCCGCACGGTATAGTGGTTGTTGCCGTCTTTCTGCATTTTCAGATTTTCGCTGGTCTCTATCCGCAGTTCCGGTTCCGGCACGCCGCGCGCCACGAGGGTGACGGGATTGTCCAACCCACAGTAAAATACGTTCATTTTATCCAGTTGAATGGCGCAGGCCGGTTCTTCCGGCATAAAACGAAAAGCGAAAAAAGCCGCTGAGGCCCAGCCGGCGAGAAGGCCGGTGATAAGGGTACGCATGGTGGAGATTTTTTAGATATACACGGGCAATATTGCTGAATGGGTAGTAAACGCTGGTATGCGTAAATTCCTTGTATATCTTCAAATCCGCCGTATTGGTAAAATTATTCCCGGCGCGATTTCAGCAACCCTTATTTCACCAATTTCACATTCACCGCGCTCAGCCCTTTCGGCCCCCGCTCCACTTCGAACGTGACCCGGTCATTTTCCCGCAAAGGGCCGGAGAGGTTGTTGATATGGACAAAAATGCTGTCTTTAGTTTCCGAGTCGATAATAAAACCGTAGCCTTTTTCTTCGTTAAAAAATTTGACCCGGCCTTGGCGGGTGGTTTCTTCTGGCGCAGAATCCCTCGGAGATACGCCAAGGATAATATCCTCCGCTTTGATCACTTTTCTTTTAGAAGGATCGGGAGGAGTGGAGCTGAAGTTGCCGTTTTCGTCCACATACGAAATCATGTCTTCGAATGATTTGGGTCCGAAAGCAGCTTTATCGGCTTTCCGCTGTTCGCGGCGCTCCTGCTTTTCCTGATTCTTTTTTCTGCGATTTTTTTCTTTTTCTTTTTTGTTAAAAGAATCCTGTGTTTTGGCCATGTATTGAATTTAGTTAAAAAATCCCGCTTAAGCGTGGATATTACGGCATACAGAGGCGTCTGTTGCCGCTTTTTTGTAGAAAATGCCAAGATAAGTAAAGTTTTGGTGTGCCGGGCGATTATTTTACAGGTCTCTCACCGTCCCTGATATTGCCGGGCGCCCTGCACCATCTGTTCCAGTGCCGCGCTGCGCGCCTTGGCTTGAGCAGCGAGGGGGGCGTTGCCGGCATAAGTGAGCAAGTCGCCCCGAAGCCGGTAGTGAAAGGCGAAGCGGCTCGCGATTTCGATCAGGGCGGGGGAGTTCAGGCGTATACCGGGTTTCAGATTCCGGATAACGGCAGGCTCCGTGTCGAGAAATTCGGCGTGGAGGGCGGTTGCCTCCTTCCACTGTTGGGCGTCGGCGTATTGCTGGATACGATCCCGATACACGGTTTCGTACAAAACGATATAGTCGGTCGGGTCCAGCATGCTGACGTCAGGCCGGTGGTTTTTCCAGGCGATCCAGTAAAAACACAGGGCGGCCACCGCAATTTTAGCCAGGGCGGCTTTCAGGCCGCTTTGGGCAAATCGCAGACATTCGAGCAAAGTATATGCCGCGAACGGCAGGCACAGGGCCACGAGCGGCACGCGAAAACGGCCCAGCACGTAAAAGCCGAGCAGGATGGCCAGTTGAACCAGCATGGCCAGGTACAGTGCCGGATATTTTTTCCGGTAAAAAAGGGCGAACAGCATACCCGCCGCGGCCGCCCAGGCGATCCAGAAAAAATCGAGGAAGGCAATTTGCAGGGCGGGAACGAGGGATTTGTAAAAGTAATAGTTTTCGTTGTTAGGCCACTCGGTGCCGTTCAGCACGCGCTGGAATTTGTTCCATACCAGGCCCAGATAACTGCCCGCCGAGGGATGCGTCTGAATGGCTGCCATGGCGGCGGCGCCAAAGCGGCCACCGGTGCGGCCCATGATTTCGGTGCATTGCTCTGTGTCCGGGATCCAGTTGGAAATGGTGCGCGTGTTGTGTACGTTGGCGGCCACAAAAGTGATGGCGCCTACGCTGGACGAGCTGAGCAGCGGCGCGCCTACCGCCATGTTCCGGAGCGGTAGTGGCAAAATGACCAGCGTGAACCCGATCAGCAGCATGCCCGTATTCCGGGCGAAAAGGGCCGATAACCGGCGGGTTTTCCAAAAATACAGCAACAGGGCGCCCGGCAGGAACAATAAAAAGGCAGATTGCAGCAAAAAAGCCAGACCAAGTACGGCGCCGTGCCCCAAAAAAGCGGCAGGAGTGCCCCGGTCCAGCGCGCGATCGAGCGTCCAGATGCTCAGCAAGGTGAAAAAGACGCTCCAGGTACTGCGCAGGATCAGCGCTTCCTGGAACAGTATGACGCCGCAAAACAGGTACAACAGGCCGGTTAGCAGGGCTGCCGTGTTGCCGAAGTGCCGGCGGGTGATGTCCCAAAGCAAGTACCCGCTGCCGATGCCCAGCAGCGCTTGCAACAGCATCATCCAGTAAACGCCGTTGCCCGTAAGCCAGTATAAAAAAGCCAGGGCGTAGGCGTAGAGCGGTTCCTGGTGGTAAGTGTTGCCGCCGTACCATTCATTCCACAGGATTTTCCCGGCCGAAAAGGTGGAATCCCGGTTCGGGTGCGCCGTGAGGATGGCGTTTAGTTTTTCCGGATGTTGTTGAAAATAATAATCGGCCATATCCCGGTGCCAGCCGTGGTATGGGTGCAGGGGCTGACGGTTCAGCCAGTCGCCTGCCGCCAACGCGCGGGCCCATTCGTCGAAAAAAGCGTTGTCCGATTCGTTCCAGGCATACATGCCGTATAGCGGGCCGTTTGCCACCGTATTGAATTGGGCGACGCGGATAATGGCCCACAACATCAGGAGGCTTCCAAGTACCCACAGCCGCCATTCGGACAGCCATTTTTCGGCGCGTTCAAACACGGGGGAGGCGGATGAAGCGGTGGCACGCGCCGGTTTGGAGCTGGTCGTTTGGGACTTTGACGTTTTGCCGGATCTCTTTTTCACGGTATGGCGGGTGGCATTTAAAATAGTCCCCGTAAATGTACTGTCATTTTGCAGTTTTTTGCCGCGATCCCGGCACATTGGGCACCAGTCAGGCCGTCCTGTTCCTGTCGTCCTCCCGAAATCCCGTTTCATGGCTCCCGAATTGTTCTAAGGTAAAATCGCCCGTTTTCACGAACACCTGCGCCTCGGGGCCACCTTCGAGGTGTTGCGCCGCCACCAGTTTGAACGTGCGCTACGTTTACGAAACT
>JAKLJF010000334.1 GCA_023151335.1 Thermoanaerobaculia bacterium
CGGCCTGGAAAATCCGACGTATTTGCTTTCCTCCCTCCAACTCGGCGCCTTCAGGAAAGGCCTCCCGCTCCGGCAGGAAGCAGATATAAAGGCGGAAAAAGGGGCCTATTTTCTGCACAAAAAAATAGCGCTGCTCCCCCATGCCGAAAAAGAATGGATGATTGTGGCCAATGTGAACCAAAGCCATGCGGCGGTAGCCCAACTGTTGGCATTGATCAAAAACGAAAAAGGGTTAAGCCAACTCGTCAATCAGGACATAGCAGCCGGCGCCAAACGCCTGCTCGCCCTCAACGCCGCCGCCGACGGGTTGCAACTGAGCTCCGACCAACGCCGGGATACCCGCCATTATTCCAATGTGCTCTTCAACATCATGCGGGGCGGCATTTTTGACCAGAATTATCAAATCGAAAAATGGGATTTCAGCCAGTATTTGTCCAGGGCGAACAAAGCCGTTTTTGAAAATTCAAAACCGGTACTGGAGGGATTGGCCGATGTTTTTTCATTTTTCGAGTTAAGAAAAATAGCCTGGCAAAGCGGGGATCCGCATTTCACCCGCTTGTGCATCGAATACATGCCGCTCAAATTCAGCCGCCGGCACGGCGACCCCAGCCGCCCCTGGAACTGGTTTTCCATCAATACCCGCAACGAAAAAGACGGCTCGAAAATCCTCGACTACCAGGGCAATTGGCGGGACATCTTCCAAAACTGGGAAGCGCTGGCCCACTCCTACCCGGCATTTATCGAGAGTATGGTGTATAAGTTTTTGAATGCGACCACCTTCGATGGCTACAACCCTTACCGGGTAACCAAAGACGGCTTCGATTGGGAAACCATCGAGCCGGACAACCCCTGGTCGTACATCGGCTACTGGGGCGACCACCAGATCATCTACCTGTTGAAGTTTCTGGAGTTTATGGAAGACCATGAACCCGGCCAACTGGAAAGTCTTTTTGACAAGGAGTGCTTCGTATATGCCAATGTGCCCTACAGAATAAAAACTTACGAAGATACCCTGCAAAATCCGAAAGATACCATCGAGTTTGACCACGAATCAGACAAACATATCCATTTGCAAAAAGAACGCCTGGGAGCGGACGGGGCCTTGTTGCGCAATGAAAAGGGCGACATCCACACGGTGACGTTTGTGGAAAAAATACTGGCGACGGTATTGGCCAAATTGTCCAATTTTATTCCCGAAGGCGGCATCTGGATGAATACCCAGCGGCCCGAATGGAACGATGCCAACAACGCCCTCGTGGGCAACGGCGTCTCGGTGGTGACGCTGTGTTATCTGCGGCGGTTTTTACATTTTTTCAAAAAAATATTGGCTGCTTCGGAATCGAAAAATGCCCGCATTTCCTCGGAATTGTATGCTTTTTATACCGGCGTATCACAGACATTGAACACGCACGGGCATTTGCTTTCCGGCAAAATAAATGATGCCGACCGCAAACGGGTATTGGACGGTTTGGGAAAAGCCGGCAGCGCATACCGCACCCAAATTTACAACCGCCCATTTTCGGGAACGAAACAGGCGGTTGCTTTGGATGAAATAGGGCAGTTTTTTGACCTGAGCCTCCGCTATCTGGAACATACGATAGATGCCAATAAAAGGCAGGACCATTTGTACCACGCCTACAACCTGATGACACCCGAAAGCGATGATGCCATTTCCATTTCTTACCTGAGCGAAATGCTGGAGGGACAGGTGGCCGTACTGAGTGCCAAATATCTGTCAGCCCGGGAAGCATTAATGCTGTTGGACAGTTTGAAAAAAAGCAAATTGTTCCGGCCCGACCAATACAGTTACCTGTTGTATCCCAACAAAGATTTGCCGGGCTTTTTGGAAAAAAACAATGTGCCGCGAGAAGCCGTCGCACAATCAGCCCTGCTCACCAAACTGGTATCTGACGGCAATGTGGACATTATCGAAAAAGACATCGATGGCCTACATCATTTTAATGGCAATTTCAAAAACGCCAACGACCTGAACGCCGCGTTGAACGAACTGGCGAAAACAAAATATGCACCCCTCGTTGAAAAAGACAAAAAACGGGTGCTGCAACTGTTTGAAGATATATTCAACCATAAGGCGTTCACCGGGCGGTCGGGTACTTTTTTCGGTTATGAAGGCCTGGGTTCCATCTATTGGCACATGGTATCGAAACTCCAATTGGCCGTATTGGAATGTTGCCTGAAAGCCGTGGATGACGGAGAAAACCCGGCGGTCATTGGCCAATTATTGGAGCATTACTATGAAATCAACGAAGGCATTGGCGTGCATAAATCCCCGTGGCTGTATGGCGCTTTCCCGACCGACCCGTATTCCCATACGCCCGCCGGAAAAGGCGCACAGCAACCCGGCATGACCGGGCAGGTAAAAGAAGACATTGTGAGCCGGTTCGGCGAGTTGGGTGTTTTGGTAAAAAATGGCCGGTTGCATTTCAATCCTTGCCTGCTGCGGAAAAGCGAATTCCTTGAGGAAGCCAAAATCTTTGAATACGTGGATGTCCATCAGGAATCCCGGCAATTGCCGCTCGAAAAGGGGTCACTATGTTTCACCTGTTGCCAGGTGCCGATCGTATACACCCTGGCGGCTGAAAACCGCCTGACTATTTTGCATAAAAACGGCGCACCCACTATATGGAATGACCTGACCGTGGATGAGAACAACAGCCTGAAAATTTTTGAAAGGACGGGCGACATCGTGCAAATCAATGTTCAAATCAAACCGTCAATGTTGAAATAGGGTGAAAACACATACTATCGAACACTTTCATTTTTTGAATAAAAAAACCTTCCGGGTCTGGCAGACCCCGACGGTTTACAGCCCTAAATTATGGCAAGCCTTCGCAGTCTTGCTGGCCTTGGTGTTCAATGTAGCATGTGGCATAAAAATAGGGCAAAATCAACCATCACGACCACAAAACAAGAAAGCATTGACAGCGAAAGATATCCTGGGTAACCCTGAATATTTGGCCATTTCTTACGGCGGCTACCGGAAAAACAGCCGTGACATACAACCCACCGTGGAACAACTGAAAGAGGACATGAAAATCCTCGCCGCCATGAACGTCAGGGTGCTGCGGACGTACAACACCAAATTGGCAGAAGCCTCCAACCTGTTAAAGGCAATTCGCGCATTAAAACAGGAAAACCCCAATTTCGAAATGTATGTCATGCTGGGCGCCTGGATAGATTGCCGGAAAGCATGGACCAATCATCCCGACCATAATCAGGAGGATGAGGAGGCCAACGCCGCCGAAATTCAACGGGCGGTGGATATGGCCAACCAATACCCCGACATCGTAAAAATCATCGCGGTCGGTAACGAGGCGATGGTGAAATGGGCTGTCAGTTATTTCGTGCAGCCCTGGGTGATTCTGAAATACGTGAACCAACTGCAAGCGCTGAAGCAAGCAGGCCAACTGCCCAAAGACATCTGGATCACCAGTTCCGACAATTTCGCCTCCTGGGGCGGCGGCGGCGGCGAATACCACGTCGAAGATTTGACCAAATTGTTCGCGGCGGTTGATTATGTGTCCATACATACCTACCCCATGCACGACACCCATTATAACCCTGATTTTTGGGGCAATTTCGAAGGCGAAGAAACGCTCTCCGATACCGCCAAAATTGCCGCTGCCATGACCCGTGCCCTGAATTATGCCGTTTCACAATACCGAAACGTCGCAAAATACATGAAAGGATTGGGCATTAAAAAACCAATTCATATTGGCGAAACAGGCTGGGCCAGCGCATGCAATAACCACTACGGGCCCGATGGCTCAAAAGCGACCGACGAATACAAAGAGGGCCTTTATTACAAAATGATGCGGGAATGGACGAACCGGGAGGGCATCGCCTGCTTTTATTTCGAAGCTTTTGATGAAATCTGGAAGGACGCAGCCAATCCCGGAGGCTCGGAAAACCATTTTGGATTGTTCACCATCGACGGGCAAGCCAAATATGCCATATGGGATTTGGTGGATCAGGGTGTTTTTAAAGGACTGGGGCGGGGCGGGAGTCCTGTTGTTAAAACGTATGGCGGCAACAAAAAAGCCCTGTTGGAAAAAGTCCCGCTGCCTCCAATGAAACAAAAAATGCCGGTGGCACATTAAGCACTTTCCGATGATCTTACCATGAAAAACAAATCATGCGCTCGCTGGGAGCAAAATCTACCCAATGGAAAATCAAAGACAAAGCGATTCAAACCATATTGATAAATAAACGAAACACCGACAATGAGTAATGCAGCAACAGCCTCCAATAAAGTTCCTTTTGGGCAAAAGGTTGCCTTCGGATTGGGTATGCTTGCCAATCAAATGTTCCCCGCTGCCCTGGGAATATTCATGGTTGTGCTGGTACAGGATTTGGGTTTCCCCGGCTGGATGTGGGGCATCCTGTTTTTCCTTCCCCGGGTTTATGATTCCATTACCGACCCTATCATGGGATTTATCACCGACAATACCCGCTCCGTATGGGGCAGGCGCAGGCATTATGTCTTCATAGGCGCCGTCATTATGGGCATTTCGTTTGTGGCGATGTGGCAGTTGCACCGGGAAAACAGCCTGGAATATAACTTCATCTACTTCCTGCTTTGGTCTTTTGTATTCTATACGGGGTTGACCATTTTCAGTGTGCCCTACGTAGCGATGGGTTACGAGATGAGCGACGATTTCCACGAGCGCACCAATATCATGGCCGTTGCACAGTGGATCGGGCAGTGGGCCTGGGTCATTGCCCCCTGGTTTTGGGTCGTGATGTACGACCCCACCTGGTTTGAAAATGCAGATACGGCTACCCGCACACTATCCGTGTGGGTCGGTATTGGCTGTATGATTTTAGCCATGATCCCTGCTTTTTTTATCACAAGTAAATCCACCAAAGATGATAACAGCCTTATTCCGTTGAGCCTGAAGAATATCGGAGGCGGCCTGAAAGAAATTCTGAACGGGTTCAAAGAATCCTTCAAGATTCGCCCGTTCCGAAAATTGTGTATTTCGACCTTTCTGATCTTCAATGCCTTCAACACGGTAGCGTCCTTCTCTTTTTTCATCATTGTATATTATTTGTTCAATGGCGATGCGGGAGCAGCCGGCGTTTGGCCGACCTTGTTCGGAAGCGTGGGCGCATTGGTAACCACCTTTGCGGTGATTCCTACCGTGGCATGGCTGTCCAAAAAAATGGGCAAAAAAAGAGCCTTCATGCTCTCGCAGGGCATTTCCATCATCGGATACACCTTGTTTTGGTTCCTTTTTGTGCCGGGCAAACCCTACATGTACTTTTTCGCGCTTCCCTTCTTTTCCTTCGGCATCGGCAGTCTGTTCACCCTGATGATGTCCATGACGGCGGATGTGTGCGACCTGGACGAACTGAACACGGGCAAAAGGCGGGAAGGTATCTTTGGCGCGATCTATTGGTGGATGGTGAAGTTTGGTTTTGCCATTGCCGGGTTGCTGAGCGGCGCGATTATGAGTTTTGTCGGATTCTCCCCGGATGCCGAAACGCAGCCGGAAGGCGCCGTAACCGGGCTGCGGTTGTTCTTTTCCGCCGTTCCCATTCTCGGTACCTTGATCGCCATGTGGGTGATGAACGATTATGATGTGAGTGAAGAGCGCGCCCTTGAAATACGGGCGGCAATTGACCGGAAAAAAGCAGGCGTGAGCGGCTCGTCTGCCTATCAGCCGGGCAAATTGCGCGCACTGAGTAAAGGATTGGGGGTCAATACCATAGCCGGTCTGAATTTCAGCGGTAAAACCGCGGCAGACATCAAAGCATTGTTTGCGCAGACCCTTAACAACGGTCTTCACGGACTATGTTTCAGCCCATATACTGAAGGTCAGGGAACTGGCGATATATTGACCGAATCCCAGATTCGCCGGCGCATGGAGATCATCGCGCCCTACACGAAATGGGTACGTTCCTTTTCTTGTACCCAGGGCAATGAACTGATTCCCAAAGTTGCACGG
>JAKLJF010000335.1:0-314 GCA_023151335.1 Thermoanaerobaculia bacterium
GCAGGCTCAGTATGCCGGCGTTTCCGCCGGCATTGGCGGTTTTTAACCAAAAAGCCAGCGTCCACTCGCCGTTATTCAAGGGTATCAGGGTATCCGCGGCGCCCTGATTGGACATGGCGAATGCGCCGTCGCCGGGGCCGAAGCGGGCCGAGAAGCCCTGTAAGGGTGTCAGGGTGACAAAGGCGTCGGGCACCGGGCGCCCGCTGGGGGTTTGTATCCAGCCGGTGACCGTACCGTTAGGCACCTGAAAACCGATGGTTTTCCCGGGCGCGCCCTCGCCATAAACGCTGATGCCGCGTACCTCGTAATTGTAT
>JAKLJF010000335.1:324-5911 GCA_023151335.1 Thermoanaerobaculia bacterium
GCCGGCTATGACGTTGAAATCGTTATAACTCCGGATATTGACCCCCACGGTAGCCAGAAAAATGCCGTCGCGGTAGATGTTGAACCCTTCGGAGGGAAAAGCGCCGAGCGGCTCGGGGGTCCAGGATAGCTGAATACGGTCGAGCAGTTCGCCCTGTGAGGCGATCACGTTTGGCGCCAGCGGCGGCAACAGGAAGCGGCTGTAAAAGCCCGCCAGGCCGTTGTATTGCTGGCTGAAATAGCTGCCGAGAAACTGCTCGCCGACCGAAGCGGTCATCCGGTTTTTAGCAGTAAAAGCATTGGTAACGCTGCCGTAGTTGAAGAAAACGGTACCGGCGTAATCGTCGGCATCGGTGACGGTTCCATCGGCGCAATTGGCATTTTGAGCGTTAAGTATGGAAGCGAAGCAGCCGCAGCAGCCGAGCAGTGCCAGCGCTAAAAATTTATTTTTCATACCAGATGGGTCTATACGGTGAACAAAAACGGATGCGGGCTTTTACCGTACCCATACTTCGATATTACCCACGCCATAACGCTCGTCGTTGATGGACTGGCCGGAACGCATGCCGAAGAACACGTGGAATGAAGTCAGTGAAGTGGTAGCCACCATTTCGCCAATGCCGGCGCCATCCGAGTAATTCGAATTGCCGACAAGGTTGAGGAGGCCGTTGCCGGAGTAAACGCTCGCCGAATTCATCCAACAGATATTGGCGTTTGCCCCCGTATCGTTGGTACAAAAGCCCGCGATAGCCGTGTCGTCCCCATCCCAACTGTCCGTGTAGTAGTATTTAAATTTTATTTTGACATGGGTGTAAGAGCCCACGCCGCTCAGGTCGAATTCTTTTTTCAGAAAGTGATCGTTGGAGCTTATCGGTCTGATCATATTGCCGTTGAAGGTGCCGAACTGAATCCTTTCGATCGATGCGGGGGTATTATTTCCCAGCGCGGCGGTGCCAAACCAACCGTCATTTACGCCGAGAAAATCGTCCCGGTCCACCAGCCGCCAGTCACTCAAACCGTTGTATTGGATACTTTTCTGATTGGCCAAATTGAGATTGGAACTGACCGGGCCGTTGACGATCAGCTGATCCTGGATGGTCAGGGAGTTATCCACCAGGCCATTGGTTTTGATATTGACGGTCGGGTTGCTTCCGCCGCCCGACACCCGCAGCAATTCGGAATTATTGGAATACAGGGAAATACTGTTCTCCCCGGTGCTGAACAGGCCGCTGTCGCCGTTGGCATCGCCCGTGCCGCCCTGAAAGGCATAACCGTTTCTATTGGCGCCGTTCACACCGGGGGCTCCACCCCTGGCCCGGATACCGCCGGCCATCCTGATGCTGTCGGCCCGAACCAGGCCGCTGCTCGGGAACTGATTGGTGTTTCCAATCAGCGCCAACGCGTACGGCGCCGTGGTGAGCTGGATGCGAGGCAGCATTTCGGAGTTGGAGCCTACGCTTACACCGAGATAGTATGTTTGATTAAATGGCACGTTCAATGACGTTAAAGACCCCAGGGTAGCGGTATAAATACCGCCGGTCACCTCCACGTCGGGCTGTATTTCTTCCCAGATATGCGTGCCGCCTTCGGCCTGGGTATAAAGTCTGAATCTGAGGGAATAGGCGCCGTCATCCACGGCATTGCCATTGGCTTTTTTAAGGATGCCCTGAATACCAAGGCGGGCAGATTGCGCCAGAAGCGTTTGCTGAAAAAAAAAGGTGCTGCAGAAGAGAAGCGTCGGCAGGTAAAAAAACTTTTTCATAATGCAGGGTAGTAATTGCTTGAACAATATAGTGTTTTACACCCCACAAAATTGTATATGGTAACAGGAACCAAATCGGACAAAGTGGATGCCGAATCGGACATTTATCCGTATTTTACGCTAAAAATACGATGAAGGCAGCCGGCCGAAGCGTTCGCGGTATGCGCGGGTAAATGCCTTGGCATTGCCAAAACCGGCGGCATACGCCGCTTCGGCCACGGTGTGGAAAGCGCCCTGTTCCAGCGTCTCGCGGGCCTGTTGCAAGCGCATTTCGCCGATGTATTGCTGGGGTGAAAGCCCCGTGAGTTCGCGCATGCGGCGCAGTAACTGGCGTTCGCTGAGCGCGGCCTGCCGCGCCATGGCGCTTACCGAAAGGAATTCGTCGTGCAGGTTGGCCCGCGTCCACGTTTCCAGATGACTCAGCCATTCGGCATCGGCCCGCGACAAGCGGTATTCCACTTCCTGTCCGGCTACGGCTTCCTGCCTGCTTTTTTGCCGCCGGACGAGGTTCCGCACCCGGGCCAGCAGTTCTTCTTCATCGAATGGCTTGGTCAGGTAGTCGTCCACGCCGGCCCGCAAGGCGCGCAGTTTGTCCCGGATGTCGGTCCGGGCAGTCAGCATGATCAGCGGAATATGACGGTAATGGTCGTCGTTTTTCAGGCGTTCGAGCAGTTGGAAACCGTCGAGGCGCGGCATCATAATGTCCGAGATGATCAGATCTACCCCGTCGCGGAAGTCTTTCTCCGTATGCCGCGATACGTTGTTAAGGGCGGCAAGCGCCTCCTCGCCGTTCCGGGTAAGGATCACGTCATATTCCGGCGCCAGCAGATGACGCAGGTAACTCTGCAGGTCGGGATTGTCCTCGGCGACCAGTATTCTGACCGGTGAATCCGCCGGCCCGGCGCCCGTACGCACGGGGTCGCTTTCCGGTATATCAAAACTCGCCTGCCGGGTTTTGGATTTTTGGGGCAGTTCCATTTCCCAGGCGGGTTCGGCAGAACCTCCGGGTGTTTCCGCCTGCAAAGCCGGCCATTCCACCCAAAAAACGCTTCCTGCGCCCAGGCTGCTTTCTGCCCAGATCCTGCCGCCGCACAGGCGCGTCAGTTCGGCACACAAGGCCAAACCGATACCGGTGCCGCCCATTAAGGGGGCGTCGGCGCGTTTGGTCTGAAAATACCGGTCGAAAATGTACGGCAGATCGTCGGGATGAATGCCCGGGCCGGTATCGCGGACGGCCAACAGGACCTTGCCGGCCTGTTCGCTCAGTTCCACCTGAACGCCGCCGCCGGCAGGCGTGAATTTGAGCGCATTGGACAAGAGGTTGTTGAGCACGGTCGCGAATTTTTTAGCATCGAGCCGGACGACCCGTTCCGCTGGCAGATCGCATTGGCAATTCAGCCGGATACCCAAATACTGCGCATGCGAATCGAACTGCGCCACCAGCCGGCCCAGCAGGGAGCCGATGGCCACGGGACGGTATTCCAGGGTCATCCGGTTGGCGTCCAGTTTGCCCAGGTCGAGCAGTTCGCTGATGAGGTCGAGCAGTTTTTGCCCGTTTTCCCGGACAATGCCGAGCAATTTGAAATGCTCCAAATCGCCCCGCCAGTTTTTCAAAACGGAATGAAGCGGACCGAGCATGAGGGTGAGCGGGGTGCGCAATTCGTGGGTGACATTGGCATAAAAGCGCGTTTTCAGGCGGTCGAGTTCCCGGAGTTCTCCGGCCTGTTTTTCCAGTTTTTCTTTTTGTTCCAGGATCTGGGCCGTGCCGAGGGCCACGGCTTTTTCCAGTTCGCGCGTGCGGTTTTCCAAATACCGCACTCTGGCCCGGATGAAGGCGAACACACCGGCAATAAACAACAGGGTATAAGCCAGGTATGCCCAAATCGTTTTCCACCAGGGCGGCGTAACAACGATCCGCAGCGATGCCGGCGTTTCGTTCCAAACGCCGTCGCTGTTGGCGCCGCGCACTTCGAAGGTGTACTCGCCGGGAGGCAGGTTGGTAAAAGTGACGCGCCGCTGGGCGCCGAGCCGTACCCAGTTGTCGTTGAATCCCAGCAGCCGGTATGCATACCGGTTGTTGGCCGGTTCGCGGAAATCCAGCGCCGCAAATTCAATGGAAAAAATGTTGTTTTTATACGACAATTCGACTTCGCCGCGGACGGAAACACCCCGTTCGGCAATAACCCCCGCGTCGGGCTGGTCCATGTCGTATTTTTCCAGGGCCGTGATCCGCACGGGCGGCAGGAAAGTGTCGTCGTTGATGCTGTCGGGGTATACCAGGTCGAAACCTGTTTGACCGCCAACGAAAAGCAAACCGGTTTTGCTTTTGAACAGGGCTGCCTGCTCCAGCGCGCCGTTCTGAAGCCCGTCGGCAACGCCAAAATTTTTAAAGTCGGGCGCCTGCTTATCGCCGTGCAACGGATTTCTGAAAAGCGAAAGACCCCGCCTTGTATTGATCCAAAGCCGTCCGCGGCTGTCCTGCGAAATACTGAAAACAGCCTGATGCGGCAAGCCCTCCGCCTCGGTATAGCGCCGGATTTTCGGCGTACCTGCGCGGGGATTGGCAGGATCGGGGAAAACAACCCGGTACAAACCGTCGCCGGCGCCGGCCCACAGCACCCCTCCCCCATCGCGGTAAATGGCATTTACCCTTCGAATTTTGGAAATGGCGTGTCCAGCGGCCTGCAACACGTAATGGAATTGTTGCAGCGCCGGGTCAAACAATGCCAGGCCATTGGACACGCCCGCCCAGATATTGCCATGTTGGTCTTCGTACAGGCAATTGATATGGTTCAGGAAAAGATTCGCCGGCTTGGAGGGGTCGACCGCGTAATAATGTTCGAAACGTCCGCTTTGGGGGTCGAAGCGGTCAAGTCCATGGAAGGTACCTGCCCAAAGCCGGCCCGCGCGGTCGGACAGCAGTGTGCTGACATAATCGGCCCCGAGGCTGGACGAATCCGAGGGATCGTTCCTGAATTTTTGCAGGGTATTTTTCCGCGGATCGAAACGGAGCAGCCCGTGCCCGTTGGCGCCGAACCACAACTGTCCGTCGGGCGTCGCGCAGGCAGCAAATATACCCACGGTATTCAGCGAATCGAGCGCGGGGTAGCGCTGGCCGGCCTGCTGCAATTGCCGCGTTGAGGGGTCGAAGAGAAACAAACCGGCGTTATCCGATGCTATCCAAATTTCATCGCCGCGGCGCTCCAAAAAGGCGTTGGCCGAATTATCCTGCAAGGCAGGACGGGACGCCGGATTTAAATAAAAATTATAGAACCGCTGTTCCGTCGGCACGATCCTGTTCAGCCCTTTACCATTGGCGCCGGCCCAGAAAGTGCCGGACCGGTCATACAGGAGCGCCTGTATGTCATTGCTGCCCAGGGAAGCGGGGTCGGCCGGATCGTGCCGGTAGTGGGCTATACACCCGCGTGTTTTATCCAGCACGTATACGCCGTCGGTAGCCGTTGCGACCCAAATTAATCCCGGGCGAATCTTCATTGCGCAGGTCAAAGCTTTGCGCCGCAATTTTTTAAAATCTTCCGGAAAATGTTCAAATCCGGTAAAGGTCCTGGTTTTTAAGTCGAACGGACGCAATCCGGCGCTGGTCACAAACCAGGCGGTATCGTCGTCGTAAACAAGGTCCCAAATATAAGCTCCCGGCGGAAGCGAGTCGGAAACAACGGGGCTGAACGTTTTTTTTGTGCCGTTGAAAGAAAACAGGCGCCATTGGCCCGGCACCAGACAAGCGAACCAGAAGCAGTCTTCGCAGACAGGATCGGGAAATATTGGAGCACAAATGATGGTGTTTTCCCGGTAATAGGACTCGGGT
>JAKLJF010000336.1 GCA_023151335.1 Thermoanaerobaculia bacterium
TCACGGTGATTTCTTCCGCAATTTTTTGGTGCACAATTTTAGGAATGGTGATATTATGGTCGGTCAGAGGCACGGTAAAGGTCGCCTGAATGCGGAGTTTCTGCCCCTTTACTTCCAGCGTGCCTTTTATGATGCGCTCCTGTTCCACCCCGTGGATCAATAATTTTCCCTTGGCCCGTACCGGGTAACTGCCGTCCTGTTCAAAATTGATCTTTTCAATGATCTTGCCGGTAAAAGTCGAGCCGGGGTATTTGCTTGTTTCCATGTAATTCTCGTTAAAATGCTCGCGCTGCAAAGGGCTGTTGAAACCTTCAAAAGTGTTAATTTCCACCGTCCATGCAAATTGCTGGTTAGCAGGGTCGATCACGCCGCGCAGGCGGTTGCTGCGCGCCTCGATAATTTCCAGCGGGGCGTCCGAACGAAAGTGGATCCGGCCTTTCACGCATTGGTACACGTTTTTTTCCGGAGGTACGCCGCCATCCCTCCAAACCGCGGCAACAGGCCAAACCGTTGCACAAAGTATATAAACAATTATTGATTTCATAACGTATTGATTGGCTGAAAGTAAGATGAAAGTATGTTGTTGGAAAAATTATTTCCACCCAAACGGGAAAAAGCGCCTCCGAACGCCGGTAAAAGAACGCCGGGGCGAAAAAGCGCGCTTGCACAAAACTACGCCACTTCCTACCGTTCACATTAATTTTGACGCCTAACCTACAAAAAACCGACCGCATCCTTGACGATTCGGAAAAACCCCATACCTTTGGGGTACACAAAAGGTTGAGCCAAGGCCTATGTTTCCATTTTTCTCGAAAAAAAACGACGAATCCACGACCAAAAACCAACCCGATAACACGAAAAGTCAGCTCGAAAATCTCCAGCAAACAATGACTGTGCTGGACAAGGACGAGATGGTGCGTGTGGAAGGTGGTAAAAGTGGGTCCAAAGCATTCAGCTCAGTATTTAATTGGAACTCCAGTTGCGGAGATACCATTCCGCAATAAGTTTACAATCTTTTACTGTCCGGAGCCTTCCGTTGCCGTTGCGCGGCGGAAGGCTTTGCTGTTTGTATAAAATTCCAGCTTGTTAATTCCGTAATTTTACCCCTCCATTTATCGTTACTTGCTGCACGGCAATTGCCACGTAACGCTCCATGTTTTATTTTCCGTATTTATAATATGAAACAGATTTCCACCGCCCTCCTTTGTCTTTTCCTGCTTTTTGCTGCCCACTGCCTGCTGGCACAGACGCCCACCCAACCGAAATTCCCCGAAAACCCCAATGAATTCGTGGACAAATTGGGCGAGTTCATGACCGCGTCCAAACGCCCCGATATGGAGGAAGCGTTCGCGGTGTTCAAGAAACAATACAAATCGGGTCTGATGTCGGAGCAGGATATGCAGGGCATTATCCGCATGTCGAATCTGCTGGCAGAACAGCGGCTCGGCGCGTTTCCGTATTATAAAAGCTACGTCAATGCCGTGACGGCGGCCAAAAACGACCCGGATACCACGCTGTTCCGCCGCTGGCACGCCTTTGCCGAAAAAACCATTGCCGGCGTGGAAAAAGGCCGCACCAAGCCTATCATTCAGTTTCTCGACTTTTCAGCCGACTTTATCGGCCAGCGCGCTTTCCAGGCAGGCGAGGCCGGTCTGATCATCTGGAGTGTGCGCGGCGGCAAATTCGAGTTTGCCTACGCGGATCAAAAACCGGAATTGCGTTGCGAAAACATCAACCTGGTGGGCATCCGGAAAACCGACTCGACCATGGTGCAAAATACTTCCGGCATATATTACCCTTTCGAGGGTATTTGGCAGGGGCGGGGCGGCAAGGTGACCTGGCAAAACGCCGGTCTTGACTCCTCGGTGTATGCCCGGCTGACCCACTATACCGTGGAAGCTAAAAAGCCGATCTTCAAATGCGATTCGGCGGAATTTTTTTATCCCCTGTATTTCCCCAAAGGCGGTATTTGGGGCAACTTTGAAGAAAATGTCGTGATCGGCGGTAAAAGCGGCGGCTCGCAATTCCCCCGTTTCGAATCGTTCGATAAATCGCTGAAAATTGCCAAAATAGGGGAGGGTATCGAATTTATCGGCGGTTTCAAACTGTGGGGTACCTCTGTATATGGTTTCGGCGATGCCAGAATCCCGGCCAAGCTGACCATTTATAACAAAAAACGGGAAAAGATATTCTTCGGCACCGCGGAACTGTTCATCATCAAACGCGAGGTCAGCATCGTGGCGGAAGGGGTGAACGCCAAACTGTTCATGGATAAAGACAGCCTGTTCCATCCCGCCGTCGACTTCCGGGTGGAAATCCCCAATCAGATCATTCACCTGACCCGGGGCGACAAGGGTTCGGAACGGAACCCCTTCTTCTCGTCTTTTTACAACATGAACCTCGAAGCGGAAAAAGTCTCCTGGTACGTGGCCAATGACTCTCTGGAGATCGGCTCGCGCACCGGCCTGGCCAAAGGCGTGATGCAAAAAGTGGAATTCGAGAGCAGCAACCGCTTCGATGCGAACGAATACATCCGGATGCAGAATATTACCAGCGTGAATCCCATAGCCATACTGCACAAACTGGCCGAGGAAACACCCTGGGACAGCACCCGCCAGACCAAGGTGCTCTCCGACGACGCTTTTGCCCAGGCGCTCAATCCCAAATTCAACTACGCCACCATTCAAACCCTGCTGGCCGAAATGGTCGCCGACGGCTTTATCAACTATTACTTCGACCGGCACGAAATAGAACCACGCCCCAAACTGGCGCACTATGCCCTGGCCAGCCAGGGCAAAAAAGACTACGACGCCATCAAAATCGAGTCGGTCAGCCCGACCTCCAACGCCAAACTCGACCTGAAAACCAAGGAAACCACCATTTACGAGGTCAAACGAATGGAATTCAGTACCCGGCAGCGCACGGGGTTCATTCCAAACGGCCGCGAGGTAACGCTGCTCAAAAACCGCGATATGCGCTTTGGCGGACGCCTGTTTTCCGGGTTTGCCCTGTTCGAGGGCCGCGATATGTATTTCAACTATGATAAATTCCATATAGAGTTCGACTCCGTTCGCCACCTCGATTTTTACCTGCCCACCGACGCCAAGGACAAAAACGGCCAGATCATCGCCGATGCCATGAACTCCACGGTGGAGTACGTCTCCGGTATTTTGCTGGTGGACGCCCCAAACAACAAATCGGGTAAGGAAGACCTCGCCATTTTCCCCTCGCTACAGTCGAAAAAACACTCCTTCGTGTTTTACGACCGGAAAAGTATCCAGGACGGCGTGTACAACCGCGATTCCTTTTACTTCAAACTCGACCCCTTCTCCTTCAACGGCCTCGACAGCTACACCGCCGATATGCTGAAATTTAAAGGCGAGATGTTCCCCGCCGGTATTTTTGCCCCCTTCCGGGAAACCATTATCGTACGCGACCACGACAAATCGTTCGGCTATATCCACCGGACCCCGGCAAAAGGGTATCCTACCTACGAAAAAAAGGGCAACTACACCGGCCAACTCGACCTGAGCAACAAAGGTTTCCTCGGCAAAGGAACCGTGGAATACCTCACCGCCGACATCGAATCGGAGGATATCGTGTTCCGGCCCAAACAAATGACCTGCACCGCCCGGAAATTCTTCATGGAAGAAGACCGCGTCAGCGCGGTAAAAGTGCCCCAGGCCAGCGGCGAAGACGTAAAAGTGAACTGGTTGCCTTACCGCGACTCGATGTACGTGGAAAGTAAAGCCAAGGCATTTGAATTATACAAAGCCCCCGGCTACACCCACAAAGGCGTCCTGGTGCTCACGCCATCGGGCCTGAAAGGCCGCGGCGTATTTGAATGGTTCGGCGGCAAACTGACCTCCAAGATCATTGAATACGGCCCCTTCCAGGCCAGCTCCGATACTGCCGACCTGCAGATCAAGGCCCTCAACGGCGAAGACATCGTGTTCGACTCCCGCAACGTGGACGGCGAGCTCGACTTCGACAAACAGATCGGTAATTTTAAAGCCAATACCGCCGACGCCGCCACCACCCTGCCGCTGAACCAATACCGTACCTCGATGAACGAATTTACCTGGGACATGAAAGCCCAGACCGTTACTTTCAAAAGCGACGAGAAAAAACCAGGCGACTTCGTGTCTATCGACCCCGACCAGGATACCCTGCGTTTCCAGGGCAAAACGGCGCTTTACGACATGAAAAACAGCCAGCTGAAAATCGGCGGCGTGGAAGTCATCAAATCCGCCGACGCGTTCATTTATCCCGATTCCGGCGACATCGAGATCGAGGCCGGGGGCCGGATGAAAGAACTGCTGAACGTGAAAATCGTGGCCGATACGCTAAACAAATACCACACCATCAACCGCGCCACGGCTACCATTTTGGGTAAAAAACTCTATAAAGCCACCGGCTATTACGAATACAACATCCCGGAGCATACCCAGGAAATTTTCTTCAACAACATCGTCGGCGAACGCCGCGGCCCCGGTACGCCTTCCACCAAAAACGTGCTCACCACTGCCAGCGGCGACGTGAAGGCCACCGACAGTTTTCACATGGACGTGAAAACGCTGTTCAGCGGCACCGTCATCCTGAAAGCCAACCAGCAAAACCTGCGTTTCGAGGGTTTGGCCCAACTGAAAGCCGACCGGCTGCCCAACCCCTGGTTCAGTGTGTACACCGAGGTGGACAAAAACAACCCCATTATCCGGGTCAAAAACGTGAAGACGGCCGATGGCGACCCCCTGTTCATCGGTTTTTACCTGTCCAAAGAATCGGGCCAGTTATACCCCTGTATACTCCAGCAACCCTACGCCCGCGTCGACCGGCCTATTATCAACTGCGAAGGCATGTTCAAATACGAACCGCAGTACGACCGGTTCAACTTTGGCGATTCGGCACGGATCATCAATCCCGCCCTGTTCAAAGGCCCCAAACTCGCTTTTGAAAACAAAACCGGCATCGCCACGGCCGAAGGCCCGCTCAGCATCGGCAGCGGGCTGGAATACATGAAAGTGACCGCCGCGGGTCGCCTGAAAACCGACTATAACATTCCCGATACCGTGGCTTTCACGGTCACCGGCGAATTCATGTCTGGCATCGAAATGACCGTGCCCAAAGTGCTGATGGAGATGATGGTGAACGATATCAAGGCCTCCAGTTTCGACGCGCCCGTGCCGCCCTTCAACAGCCAGGCCGCATTCTATCAGCCCGCGCTGAACGAGTTCATCACCAGCGACGAAGACCGCGAGGAAGCCCAGGCCAACCTGCGCAACAACTTCCTGAACCTGCCCAAAAAAGACAACAAATTCACCTTCCTGCTGGGCCGCCACCCGGTTATCTGGAACGCCGACTACCAGTCGTTCCTCAGCCTTGAAGACCGTATCCCCATCGCCGCCATCAACGGCGAACCCATTCAGAAAATGCTGACCGGTTACGTGGAATACAAAATGCCCGGCAACGCCGACGACCGCTTCTACCTCTACATCAAAGCCTCGGCCGACCTCTGGTATTTCTTCGGCTACCAGGCCGGCGCGCTCAACGTGGTATCCAGTAGCACCCGCTTCAACGACGCCCTGCTCGCCCTGAAAACCAAGGAAACCCAGATCAAAATGCCCGACGGGGAAATTTACGAGATCGTGGCAGCCAATCCTTCATTGGCGGACGCATTTGTGAACCGGGTGAAAAGCGGGCGGAAAAAGGAGTGAGGGCGAAAAATTAAGATTTTTTCAATTTTTTTTGCAATTTTGCAATAAATATGTCTAATTTGAACAATTTTATGTTGTTTTTATAATTAGGCCACTGATATATTTGTGCGCACCTGATAGTTAATTAAGGATTTCTTGCATCCATTACGATCCAGTTTAATCTACCTTATCCCTTCACGATC
>JAKLJF010000337.1 GCA_023151335.1 Thermoanaerobaculia bacterium
ATACCGGTAATCGGCATTGGTGAAATATTCCACCGCATTTTGAGCGGCTTTGGCACGTTGCCGCTGGCGCCAGGCGCTGAAAAGGCCATATCCGGCCACCACGAGAGCGCTGAGGATCAGGATAACGAACCACCAGGTTTGCCAATATGGCGGGCGGATCAGCACCCGGATAGTCTTCTCCCGTTCCGACCAAACGCCATGGTTGTTGGCTGCTTTTACCCGCAGGGTGTATGATCCTGCCGGCAGGTTGGTATAACTGACATAATTCCGGGCGCCGCTGTACACCCAGTCGCGATCGTAACCTTCCAGCCGGTATGCAAAAACATTGCGGGCGTTTTCCCCAAAATTAATCGCGCCGAGTTCGAAGGAAAAATGATTCTGGTTGTGAGGAAGCGTCAGCAATTCTGTCTCATCGACCCGAAATGGCAGGGGCATTTCCTTGTCAAACACCCGGAATCTTTTCAAATACGGAACGGGTGGTTCCCCCGACTGAACAAGGGTATCCGGGTGAAAAATATGAAATCCACGGTGTGCGCCGCTAACGATCCGGCCATCTGGCAGGCGGATCATAGCGCCGATCTTGGCAAACATGCCGTCGCGATTGTCGTAATTCACAAATGCCCGGGTTTGGGTGTCCAGTACTGCCAGACCGCTTTGAGTACCCAGCCAAAGTTTGCCATGCTCACAAACAGTGAATTCATATATGAGATTCCCACCCGGCACTTCGTTGTTGTAAAAGGCATCGAAATATGGGTTTTCAGGGTCTGCATGCCTTAACCGCAACATTCCGCCGCCCAGGCTGGATATCCATAGATGGCCGGCGGCGTCTGTTGCCAGGCCGGTTACGTAATCATTGCTCAGGCCACCGGGCGGAAGGGCATGCCGGCGACTGAAGTGCCAGGAATTTGTTGTCGCTGGATCATAAACCGTCAGACCCTGATCGTGTCCTGCCCAGAGGTACCCGCGGCTATCTTTCAGCAGGCAGAGAACCGAACTTTCATCCGACAATCCCGCTGCCTGTACCCTGCTGGCGGTACCCTTGGTTATATCAAGGCGGAACATGCCATTGCCTCTTGTTCCAATCCACAAATATTTTTCATTTGCTGCAAGTGAAGCGATTTGCGCATGGTAAAATTCCGGCGGCAGAGGCGAAGTACCTGTAAAGCGGCGAATATTGCCCGCATTTTGTTCCAGATATAGTAAGCCGGTATCCGAACCAATCCAGCATCTGCCATCAGCATCAAAACAAAGTGCATCCATCAATACATCTGTTTCGTCGGGGCCCTGTGCCGTTTTGTATGAAAACGTGGTCATTCGTCTCCGGTTAATGTCATAAATCAATAATCCGTCGCCCCTTAACGTACCGATAAACAGGGATTGGCTGTCGGGTGAAATCGCATAAGCACGTTGCCAGTTGCTGCGCATCAATTTTGGCAGCAGTCCGGGGAAATACACAAATCCCCAAAGATGGGGGCGGCTGGTTAAACGGATGAGGCCTTCATTGTACAGTATCCAGAAGTCGCCATCCCGGCGCCGGATAGCGCGAGACAATGCAAAAGGGTTGCCAGTCCTTTGCATAACACCGATATTTAAAAACTCCGTACTTTGTTGTCGCCAATTCACCTTCCAGGCATCGTCCACCGAGGTTAACACTAACAGATTCTGCTCATCCAGGGCTATGATATCCTGGATGCTGTTGGCATTCAGCAAACCGTCGGACCGTTTATTTTTTAATACTTTTATCCAGGCACCGGTTGACGGATCAAGCCGGCAGAGGCCGGTGGCAAAACCGCCGCACCAAATAAAACCACCGGGATCCATGAACATCTGCAGATTCATGGGACGATACCAGTAGGTTACCATCCTGTTGAATGGAAAAAGCCGGAAGGATTGGTCTTTCCGGTTAAACCGGTAAACACCATACCTGGAGCCCAGCCACAGTATATCCGGATCGTTTACATCGGGTATAATTTCGCCCAAGGCGCCGGAGGTGATTAAATCTGACGGAGCATCGGGCGGCAATTCGGGTCTGAAACGCCGGAAACGCCGGGGCATACCGGGCTTTTTTTGCGGGAAAAGGTAATGAAGGGTAAACCGGTTGGTGCCTACCCATAAGCCCCCTTCAGCATCTTCATATATGCCGGCAACTTCATTACCCGCAAGGGCGGCAGAGTCGGTGGGGTCCGCAACATAATTTTGAGCCTTTTCAGTGCTTAAATTAAAAAAACTAAGGCCGCTGGTAGCGCTGCCCAGCCAGAGGCCGTCATTCCGCCGGCTTTTTTGTAACTGGATGTATGGGCCCGGAATAACAGAAGCCGGGTCATCAGGCCGATTGGTAAACGCCTCCAGACTTACGCCATCATACCGGTATAAACCATGTGCGCCACCCAGCCATAAAAATCCGCGATCGTCTTCGGCCAGATCGGCCATACTTTGTAAGGGCGTTTCACCGACCTTTGTGATCAGTACACGCCGGAACGGTAAATTTTGCGCCCGGAGTGTCAATTGCACCGGCAACACAAACAAAATCGTGCAAACTACCAATCGGAAAGACATATCAATTTAGATTTCTTCCCTGTAAAGCGGCTTTTACATCGTCCTTGCGTCGGCGCGCGACTTCAATTTCGGTATTATCATGCAGGCGGATGTAATCTTTACCAAGGAAGTTGTCGATAAACTCGAGATTGACCAGGTGGGATTTGTGTACACGTAAAAATCCCTGAACTCCCAGTATCTCTTCATACTCGCCGAGCGTTTTTGAAGAAATAAAGCGGCGGTGGCCTGTGAGGTGAAAAACGGTGTAATTGCGGTCGGCCTGGCAACGGATAATTTCCGGTATCCGGAAAAAATAGGTGCCCTCGACGGTCGGAATGGCCAGTTTGAATTCGTTTTCTTTGGGAGCACGGAGATTTTCGACAAAATTGCGGTAAAGTTCCCGGCGCCCGGGGCGTTCGCCCCGTTTTTCCACATGCCGGAGCACTGCCCCGCGCAGTTCGTCAGGGTCAATGGGTTTGAGCAGATAATCAAGAGCGCTGAAACGAATGGCTTTTATGGCAAACTGATCGTGCGCAGTCGTGAAAATGACGTCGAAATCCCATTCGTTCAGGGCATTGAGCAAATCAAACCCGTCCATTTGAGGCATAACAATGTCGAGAAAAAGGATGTCGGGTTGGAAGCGGGGTATCAGTTGCAAAGCGTCCGGCGCATTGGAAGCCATTTCGATCTTTGTTATTTCCGGAACGCAATTTTCAAGATGAAAGAACAGGATGTCCCGCGCTTTTTCTTCATCGTCCACGATCAGAGCTTTTAGCATAACGAACGCCGTGCCGCGTTATCGGTTTGAGCGCCTAAAAGTAAGTTTATACGGGGAGATACGCAACTTTTTGAATGATTGCCCGGCCAGTTCTGCCACGCTTGCTTGCCTCAAAAAAGCAGAACCAGCCAGGCAACGGATTCAAAAACATTATTTGCGCACTGTCTTCATTTGGCCTGGTTTTAAAGAAAGGGGTTATCGTCGGGTCAGCGTGTCAATAATCAGAATTCGCTTTCAAACAACCGGTAGGCTGCAAAAATCTGGACAGTGTTCTGGCGTGGTTTGTCGTAGCCCCTGGCCAGTTTGCTCAACCCGCGGTTGATCCGGAAACCCGCGCTCAGTTTTTTGGTAATCAGGTATTCGGCGCCGAGGGCAAAGGCCACCTCCATGCGGTTGAATTTGTCTTCGCGATCATAGGTGCCTTCGTTGTTACCTTCCGTAATTTTCATCTTGGCACGCAGCAGGTAACCCAATTGAAAACCGCTGTGGACACTCAGCCGGTCGTATGCCCGGAATTTGGCCAGGAGCGGCATGTTGAGGTACATACTGCGTTGTTTGTAATAATCTTTTTCGGTGTTGTTGGCCCCCGACATAGACAATACCAGTTCCGCCTGACCTTGCAGGCGATTCATAATGTCGAGGGTTGCAAAACCGCCAAAATGGTAGAGTAGCGCCGGTTTAGCGTCGGTAGCATGGGTGAAATTGGCGATTTGTGGTCCGGCTTTTACGCCGAAATTCAGGGTTTGCGCATGGGCTCCAAAAATAATCAGGAGCAGTTGGGGCAGCAGAATGAATCGTTTCATTGTCTTCCTTTGGTTGAATAGTGAATTGTTATCGTAATTGGTTAAGTAGGATTAGGGTGTCTGTACTTTGTTTGTCCCTTTCATGGCACAAAAATGCAGGCTCACCCCCGGTGTCCGCAAATCGGATGATTCAGCGGTCATCCCGTTTATCCAGCGGTATTCAGTTTTCAGGCCAGCGTGGAGCACCCCGGCTTTACATTCATTTATTTGGCCTACCTTTGCGCTTTTTTAATCCCGTACTTTACATCCAAACAAATTCATTATCTTATTAAAAATAGTTTTAATGAAATTTTATTCTACCCTGTTCCTGTTTCCTGTTTTGTCTTTTAGTTTCTTATTCCACACGATGGCCGGCGCGCAATGCAATACTTCGCCATGTATCATTCCTGTACCTTCTGTCAACGCACAAGATGCCTGTGTACTGCCATACCCGGAAGCGCTGGATTGTTATTACGGTACTACGACGCCCGATGCCCCGGTATCTTTTCCGCCATCGTGGTGTACGGTCATTAACAATAATCACTTTTTTGCCTTCACGGCTACCGGCCCCACCGCCACTTTCAGTATTTCCACATTCGGCTGCGCCCAGGGAAATGGCATTCAGGCAGCGGTGCTATCCACCACGGATTGCATCAACTTTCAGTTTGTTTCGCCTTGCCTGGGCAACATAGCTTCCGGCACAACCCAAACCCTGACGGCTACCGGGCTGGTACCGGGCGAGGTTTATTATCTCTGCATCGATGGGAGCGCGGGCGCAATATGCGACTATGCCATTAACGGCTCTGTACCCGACGTCATTCCAGGTCCCGGCGATCCTTGTCTCCCGTCTTCGCCAATCACTTCCTATTCAACAGCCGCGGTCTCATCCTGGTATATTGATCCGCCCGGCGCCGGAAACATTCTGGGCAATCCGGTCAGCAATACGATCAACGTGCAGTGGCTGCAGCCCGGTCCAGCCCAGGTATGTGCGCAGAACGCTACTTGTCCGGATGCGCCAACAGATTGCGTTGATGTGATTGTGGGAGAAGACACCCAGTCGACAGAAACAGTGGACCTGTGTCAGGGGAAAACGGTAACCTGTGCCGGCCGAACCTTTTCGGCCCCCGGTACTTTTCCCGTGAAACTGAGCACATACACCGGTTGCGACAGTGTGGTGAGCTGTATCGTAAAACTGATTCCCAAGATCATGACCACCGAAAATCACTATATATGCCAGGGCGATGCTGTGAGTTGCGCCGGTCAGGAGTTTTCCAGTCCAGGCACTTTTCCGGTTACCCTGACCAATTACCAGGGCTGCGACAGTATTGTCAACTGTAAGATCAATCTGGTGCCCACCTACAATTCCCCGCTGAAGAACGTAAATATGTGTGGCCCGGCCGACTATATAGTCTGCGACAATACTTTAAGTATTTCCGGTATCTATTCCGAAATCTGTAAAGGTTATTTGGGCTGCGACAGCGTGGTGAACGTCAATCTGGCGATCATGCAACCCATAGCCGCCATCGACCCGCCGCCGGTATTGGGCTGTGGCGCCAATTCCACCATCACCCTCACCAGTACTGCCTCTAACCAGAATGATGCCCCGGGAGGAATTACCCAATATTATTGGACCGGCCCCGGGATCGTAGGCCCGAATAACCAGCCGACGGTGCAGGTAAACAAAGCCGGCGACTATTGCCTGCGGCTTACGCATACCCGCGGCGGGGTTTTCTGCCACGATTCCACCTGCGTAACGGTGTTGCCCAATACGGCGGTGCCGCAAAGGCCGCAACTT
>JAKLJF010000338.1 GCA_023151335.1 Thermoanaerobaculia bacterium
GATTTACCGCCGAACCGCCAACAACGGTTATCTTTTTACCGCGATAATACAGTTGGGCGTACAATTGCAGATCGAGACCACCGTCGCTGCCCGCCCTGAATGGTTTGGGCGATTCTATTTCCGTTTCGCCTATTATATTTATATCGAGAGGCCCCAGGAAATAACCGGAAAGGGGGACGCCGCCCCCAAAATTGGTTTGAATACCGGTATTCAGATACAGGTTTGGCCGAAGGGTCGCATCGACGCGCGATTCGAAACGTCCGTCAATGCCGTTAGCAGTATAGTAGCGCTCGTTGGAAGCATATCGCTGGTACAGGTCTTCCAGGATGAGTTGCTGCTGATCGACCGTTTGAATGTCCGGGATTTTGGTATAAAACATTGCCGCGCTCAGGCGGTCAAACACCGGGGTGAAAGAGGAGTTGTTGTCGATTTTATACCGTACAATGGAAAAAGTGTTGGTTGCCGTACGGCGGGTGCGGCGTTTTTGAAAACTGAAGGCAAATGTTTCAATTTGTTCAGCTACCCGGTTGGAAGGGTTGGCATAAGAAACCGCCAGCGGGCTAAGGCCCAGGGAACTGTGATCGACGCGTTGCAAGCGGTTATAGTTGAAGCGAATGCCCCGCCAGGTCAGGTTGATGCCCAGCAGCCGGCTTTCGTGCGAGACGGGCGCAGTGCGGATCACGCTGTCCCCTGATTCCCGCGAACGGTAATTCAGGCGGTTGTAATATACCGAGGAATCCAGGCCAAACGGGAGATAGTTTTTTGTCGTAAATAATTGATCGTCATAAAAAATGTCTGTGCTTTGGCGCACGGTACTGCTGCCATACAGGCTGAAACGAAACACTTTCTGGTCTTTGAACAGTTTTCCGCCCAGCATCAGGTCGAGGCTGTTATAACCGAGGTTGCCGAAGGCCAGGTCGGCCTGGGTAAAAATGGGCCGCTCCGTTTCCTTAAGGATAATGTTGATCACCCCCGCGCAAGCCCCGTCGCCATACAGGGTAGCCGAGGGGCCGTAGAAAATCTCGATGCGTTCGGCCTGGCGTATGGGCAGTTGCGCCCCTATGGGCATTCCCAGTGCCGCGGCAGGTTTTATGGGCACATCGTTGATCATCACCTTTACATACTGGTTGCCGGGCAGGCCGCGCAACATAAAGGTTTCCCCTTCGAGCGCATTGCCCGGCTGCGATACGCGCACACCCGGAGCGGCACGCAGTACGTCGCCCAGCGTAATGAAACCATTGCGCGAAATGTCTTCCGCGGTCACCACCCAAACCGTAAAAGGCAATTGATCGATCTCTTCCACGGTACGGGTTGCTGAAATCGTCTTCAATTTCTCCCGGCCCTGAGCCCGGGTCACAATGTCCTTATCCGTCAGGTGTTCCGGCTTCAATAGCAGGGACGAATCGGTTTGGGCGCCCAATAAACAGGCAAAACAAATAAATAAAAAGGGCAGTATCCGGCGCATAGCGTTATTTTGGGCCAAAAATAGGAGGGGATTGGGAAGTTTATGCAGTTTATGAGGGTTTTTGAGGGTTTAGAGGGTTTAGAGGGTTTAGGGGAATTCGGTTGATTCGCTCTCCGCATTGTATAATATGCCTGATATTCTGTTCGAAGACACGCTTCTGCTCGCCCTTAACAAGCCGCCTGGTATGCCGGCCCAGCCGGACAAAACCGGCGACGAATCGGCATTGCAATGGGGCGAAGCCCACTGCCGCCAGGCTTTACACCCTGTGCACCGCCTCGACCGGCCCGCCAGCGGCGTATTACTGCTGGCTAAAACGCCGGCGGCCATGACCCTGCTGCAACGCCAATTCCAGCAACACACGGTGGAAAAAGATTACCTCGCCGTAGTGGGTGCCCCGCCACCGATGCCGGAAGATACGCTGGTGCATTTCCTGCAAAAAAATACCGCTAAAAACCGGACGGACGTTTTCCCCGAAGAACGCCCGGAAACCGAGCGCGCCGAACTGCACTACCGCCTGCTCGGCAGCAGCGAACGCTACCACCTGCTCCTGATCCGGCTTATCACGGGACGGCATCACCAGATACGGGCACAACTGGCCGCTATTGGCTGCCCCATCAAAGGCGACGTGAAATACGGCTTTCGCCGCGGCAACCGCGACCGCTCCATTCACCTGCACGCCTGGCGCCTGGCTTTCGAACACCCCGGCTCGGGCGAATGGATGATAGTGGAAGCACCGGCGCCGGAAGGAGATCCGGTGTGGGCAGCTATGCGTGGTTATCTGCCTGGTTAAGCCCAAATCTCATTCCTCATATACTACTTTACGCAACAGGCGTAGTCCCAGCGAAAGTTCAATGGTGATATTGCGGATACGCCGTTCCGGGATCGTGATCTTCGAGCCGCCCGTCGGGTCGAAGGGGTTGGTGACATTGGAAATGGAGGGTTGGTTGTACTGGTACGTAAAATCCGGATGTACGGAAAGTGTCAGCTGGCCGCCCACCAGTTCGCTGAACGGCACCTCCAGTCCGCCTCCCAACGATACGCCGACCATCCAGCGGCGCATGGAACCGATATACGGATAATATATCGGATACACCTGGGCGCCGGCCAGTTCATCGATATTGGTACTGAGCGTGTAATCGCCCCGGATACCGCCGTAATAAAAATATTTGTTGCGCTCACCTAGCGGGAATTTTTGCTTGGCGCCGAGGATCAGCGAAAGATTGCGGAATTGAAACTCCTCGGAATAGGTATCGATGCCGCCACCGGTGAAAAAAAAGCGGAAACGCGTGGCACTGCCCCGGATATGATAGCCGAACTGGGCAAAAATGGATCCGTTGTCGTTTTCGTTATTGACCGATTCGACGGCCAGGGCCGCATGGTATTTGTACAAAGGCTGGCGATCGAAGGAGTTATCCCATTTCTGAAAACCAACGCTCAGGCCGCCATTAAAGACAAACGCCGTGGATTGCGCCTGTATCCGTCCAAAAACGAGGGCTAAAAGCAACAAGCTGCATATTAAACGCATCATTCTTCCGTTTTTTTGAGGCGCAAAGTACAAACACTTCAGTTTGTGACCTGTTCTTTGCGGGTGGAAATGAAAGCATGTATAGCCAAAAACCGCCATACTGCCTACCTTTGTCCTTCTGTTTAACTCCATTTTACAAGATATATCTGAAATGACAGCTATCCTACCATCTGCCGACACCTTCGAGGCTTATCCATACGAACGGCCCGATCTCGCTTCGGTGACAACAGCATTCGACCGCCACCTGGGGGCTTTTGAAAAAGCGCAAACCGTTGAAGCGCAATGCGCCGCCATCCAGTCGCTTAACGAGGTGCGGGAAGAATTCGGAACGATGTACAACCTCTGTTACATCCGGCACACGGTGAATACCGCCGATCCTTTTTACGAAGCAGAAAACGCCTATTTCGATGAAAACCTGCCGGCCTACGAGGAACTGAACAACCGCTTTTACCGCGCGCTGCTCGATTCGCCTTTCCGTCCGGAACTGGAAAAAAGATTGGGCACGCAGCTTTTCGTGCTGGCCGAACTGGCGTTAAAAACATTCCGCTCGGAAATCCTCGAAGATTTGCAACAGGAAAACAGCCTGGGAACCGAATACACCAAAATTAAAGCCCAGGCCCTGATCGAGTTTGAAGGTCAAACCTATAACCTCAGCAGCCTGATGCCCCTCGAACTATCCAATGACCGCGACTTGCGGCGCCGGGCCACCGAAGCTAAATGGAACTTTTATGCCGGCAATGCGCCCGTGGTGGAAAATATCTTCGACGGCATGGTACGGGTGCGGCATAAAATAGCCCGGGCGCTGGGATATAAAAACTTCGTGGAGGTGGGCTATGCCCGGATGCGCCGCTCGGACTATACGCCGGAAATGGTGGCCAATTTCCGCCGCCAGGTACGCGAACTGATCGTCCCGCTGGCCGGCGAACTGTACGAACGCCAGCGCCGCCGCCTCGGCCTGGGAAAACTCAAGTACTACGACGAAGAATATAAATTCCCTACCGGCAACCCAAAACCCATCGGCACCCCCGACGATATCCTGGCCAATGCGCGCCGCATGTACCAGGAACTTTCCGCCGATACGGACCGGTTTTTCCGGCGCCTGCTCGACGCCAAACTGATGGACCTGGTGAACCACGACGGCAAGGCCACTGGCGGCTATTGCACCTACCTGCCGAAGTTCAAAGCGCCGTTTATTTTTTCCAATTTCAATGGCACCAGCGGCGATATCGACGTGCTGACGCACGAAGCCGGCCATGCCTTCCAGGTATGGAGCAGCAGCAATTTCGAATTCGAAGAATACCACTGGCCCACCAGCGACGCCGCGGAAATCCATTCCATGAGCATGGAATTTTTTACCTGGCCCTGGATGCACCTGTTTTTCGGACCGGATACCGAAAAATACTATTTCATGCATTTCTGCAGCGCTCTGCAGTTTCTGCCCTACGGCGTGGCAGTCGACGAGTTTCAGCACATCATTTACGAAAATCCCGGCATGACGCCCGCCGAACGCAACGCCGCCTGGCGCCGCCTGGAAAAAACCTACCTGCCACAGCGCGATTACGATGGGAATGTTTTCCTCGAAAACGGCGGCTTCTGGCAAAAACAAAACCACATTTTCAATTCGCCGTTTTACTACATCGACTATACGCTGGCGCAAATCTGCGCTTTCCAGTTCTGGACAAAAGACCGGCAGAACCACCGGGACGCCTGGAACGATTACCTGCGCCTCTGCCAGGCCGGCGGCAGCAAATCGTTCCTCGACCTGGTGAAACTTGCCCGGCTTCGTTCGCCCTTCGAAGACGGCTGTATCGCCTCGGTAGTAGGGGATATCCGCAGGTACCTGGACAGTGTGGATGATACGCGGTTTTAATAGCGTCATTTAGCGTCATTTATCGTCATTGAGTCATTTATCGTCATTGCGTCATATATCGTTATTGCGTCACATATTAAAATATTTATTTAATTATAAACACAAAGACACATAGAACACATAGAGTGCGTGCTATGTGTTCTATGTGCCTATGTGTTTAAATTTTTTAAAAAAAATCATGTTGAATATTCGTCTGCTTTATGTTCTTGTATTACCCCTTTGCCTTGCTACCGGCACAGCTTTCAAAACTGCCGTGCGCCCTGGTCATGCAACGCCACCCACGTTGCAGCTGGCGTTGCTCAAATATTCAGGCGGCGGCGACTGGTACAACGACGTCAACTCCCTGAAAAACCTCGCCCGCTTTTGCAACCAAAACCTGCGTACCAATTTCGACCTGGAATACGCCACCGTGGAACCCGGCAGCGCCGATATTTTCAACTACCCCATCGTGTACGCCACGGGACACGGCAATATGTTGTTCAATGATCTCGAAGCCCGCAACATGCGCGCCTACCTCGAAGGCGGCGGCTTCCTGATCCTCAACGACGACTACGGCCTCGATCCCTTCGTGCGGCCCACTATGAAAAAAGTATTCCCCGAACTGGATTTCGTGGAACTGCCCTTTAGCCACCCCATTTACCACCAGAAATACGAATTCAAAAACGGCATGCCGAAAATCCATGAACACGACGGCAAACCCGCCCAGGGATTCGGCCTGATCTGGCAGGGCCGCCTCATCTGCTTCTACAATTTCGAAACCGACCTCGGCGACGGCTGGGACGACGTGCACAACGACCCCATCGATATGCGCACCAAAGCTCTGCAAATGGGCGCCAACATCGTGCAGTACGTGTTCGGACAGTAATTTGTAATTTTTTTTCCACAACACTTGCACAATCGAAACGGGTTCGCTTATCTTTGCCCCGCTTTTGAAAAAAGCACGGATCGGTAGTTCAGTCGGTTACCCCGAGGTGTCGGGGCGCCCTGTCACGGCTCCTGTTTCAA